>JAKBZR010000125.1 GCA_021842405.1 bacterium | reverse complement strand
GCAGCATTTAAAGAGCGCCCCACCCCTCTGCAACGCCGATCTGGCCAGCGAGCTGGTCACCGAGCTGCCCGCCCTGCAGGGCGTGATGGGCGCCGAGTACGCCCGCCGGTGGGGAGAGCCGGAGGAGGTCGCCACCGCGATCGAGGAGCACTACCTTCCGCGTGGCGCCGGCGATGAGCTGCCCCAGAGTCCGGCCGGCAAGCTGCTGGCGGCGCTGGATCGCACCGATACGCTGGTCGGCTATATCGGGATCGGCATCCAACCGAGAGGCTCCAGCGACCCGTTCGGGCTGCGGCGCAACGCGCAGTCCATTATCCAAATCGCCGCCAATGAGCGCTCGATACCGCCGATCGCTGTCTTCATGAACAGGGCTATACAGGCCTATCAAGAGGTAAACGGCTTGCCGTTAGCCAAAGATGATACCGCCTACGACCGACTAATTTTGGATTTATCTTCCGTTATAGACCAGAGATTGGATTCGTATCTTCAAGAAAACGGAGCGCGATACGATCTGTCGGTTGCGGTAATATCCGCATTCATATCTCCGACGGTTCCATTAGCCGAAATCGTCGCGCGCGCCCGTTTTCTGCAGGGAGAAATAAGCTCCGAGCGATTTGAGGCGATACGATTGGCAGCCACTCGCCTGTTCCGCATCTTGGCGCCAACCAAATTGGCGGATATAACTGCAAGACCTGACATTAAAGATTTACCGCTAGATAAACCTGCCGATGCACAATTTATAGCCGACTATCTGCCTGATCTGAAACCGGAGTTATCCGAGAAATCAGAGCAAGAAGTGCACCGGATCGCCGTCTCGATCACCGAGCCGCTGATCCATTCGATTCTGGCGGGCGATTATGAGAGTGCGCTGCAGCTCCTGGAGCAATTAGTCGCGCCGGTTAACCGCCTCTTCGATGATGTTTTAATCATGGCGGAAGACGAGCAGGTGCGTATTAACCGTCTCAGGCTGCTCGCGATGACTTATAACCGGTTTAAATTATTGGCCGATTTCTCGCGGCTGGTCGCCGATTGACAAAAGAGATATAAATCTATCGCTAAGATTACCTGCCGGCCGATGCCAGCGCGTCAGCGGGCGCCGGAATCGGTAAAAATGACGTGTGCTATGCCTTGCGGGTCCAGCCAGCTATGTCCGATGAGGCGCTGCGGCCCGATGATGTAGGTCTCGTATATGACAACTTTTGAGCGCAGGCCGAAATCAGCCAGGTACTCCCGCTCAAGGCTGGTTGCGATTCGGGCGGTGTACCAGCGGGGAATCATCGGGTCAACCATCAGCTTGAGGTGGCCGTCTTTTCTGGTTCTTATGCCGACCGCGAAGGAGTGATTGCGATACCGCTTCTGAAACTGGATCCGAAATTTCATGTGGCGGCGGTCATTCCAGTGGCCCCGCTGCACCGGCCCAAGCTCGGCGGTGAGGGAGACCGGCGTGGGCGTCCAGCGCGCCAACTGCTCCACGCCCAACGGAGCCGCATACGCGATTTGATGGATGATCCAGACCAAAACGATGAGTACAAATACAGAAACGATGATGATTAAGGGCTTTTTCATGGCTGCACCTCATCCTTAAAAAGCAACAGTGGATAGTATAACAAAAAAATTCATTAGCGTCAAATTTAGCGAGGTTAAACATCCTGAGCGCCGTAACCGAATCTAAACCTCACATCGGGGAAATTATTTCAACCAGCACCACCCAATTGACCGCCCAGTGCCGTCTGCTCAACCAGCCGCCTGCCTTCGGGTCGTTTGTACGGGCAGAGTGGAACGATGGGGAATCGGGTCGGCGAAAGAGCCTGATTGCGATCGTCTACTGGGTAACCACCACCGCTGCCGAAGCGGGTCGCCGTCCGGCGCCGTATGGGTTAACGCTGGAGGAGTTGAAACGCGAACAACCCCAAATATTCGAGCTGCTGGTGACCGAGTTCACCGCCCTTCACCTCGGAACGATCATCGAAAATGCGCCCGGCTACGCTTTGCCGCCTCAGCCTCCGCCGGTGCACGCCTTCGTTTACTCCTGCACTTCGGAGGAGGTGAGACTATTTACCGAATCGCCGCGATTCCTGCGAACGACGCTTCAATCCATTCCCAATCTCAGCTCAGAGCAGTTGACCGCGGCCGCGATCAGGCATGCCAATGCCGCTCACGCTAAAGAGAGTGAGTACCTCGTAAAGGTGGGGCGTGAGCTGGCACGGCAACTACATGACGATGCGCCGCGACTGCAGGCGATTCTCGAGCTGCTGACCGGCTCCGATTCGACCCATTTCGGGAGCGAATTTTAATGGCCGGCACCGGAGAAATGCGCCCGATCGGGGTGATCATCGGCGGCTCATTAAGTGAAGGGCTGCAGATGAAGGTCTCCGATCAGGTCTCGGTGGAGGATTTGCGCGCCGGACGCTTCATGGTGGTGGAGGGTGAAAAGTACCGTTTTTTCTGCCTGCTCACCGATGTGGTGTTGGAAACCAGCGATCGCCGTTTCATGCTCTTCCCGCCGGCAACCGGTGATACGCTGGCCCGGCAGGTATTGCAGGGTACCGGCGCTTATGCGATCGCCACGCTGCGCCCTACCCTGATGAGATCCAATGGGGCGCCGGCTGAGTTCGATGCGGGGTCGCTGCTGCCGGTGAAAACCATCATGCCCCATTTTTGCGCGGTCTACCCGGCCAACCCGGACGATGTGGCGCAGGTCTTCGGCAAGAAGGACGACCAGCGCTTTTACCACATCGGAAGCCCGCTCGAGATGGAGGAGACACCCCTCTGCCTCAATATGGAGCGTTTCATCGAGCGGTCCAGCGGCGTCTTCGGAAAATCGGGTACCGGTAAGACTTTTTTAACCCGCATCATCCTCTGCGGCCTGATTCAATCGCAGCAGATTTCCAGCCTGATCTTCGATATGCACAATGAGTACGGATTTAGAGGCACCACCGAGGAGCGCAACCGAAGCGGCGGTGTCCGCGGATTGAAGCAATTCTTTCCGGACCGAGTAAAGGTCTACTCCCTCGATCCCGAATCCTCCAAAAACCGCCGTGTAACGCCCGACGCCATCGTGCGGATACCCATCAAGGACGTCACGGTGGAGGATATCATGCTGCTCGCCGGCGAGCTAAACCTGGGAGGCACGGCGCTGGAGACTTGCATCCAACTGGAGAACCGTTTGGGAGAAAACTGGCTGGCTGATTTTCTGGAGAAGGAGAGCGATGATATTGTTGATTTGAGCCGCCAGAACGTGGGCCACCAGGGCGCCCTAAACGCGCTGCAAAGGAAGCTGCGCTCATTCGAACACCGCTGCTCCGATTTTCTGAAGCGAGAGGTCGCCAAGCAAGAATCGGGCATCATCGAGGAGCTTTTTTCAGACTTAAACCATGGTAAGCACGTCGTGCTGGAGTTTGGCCGCCACCGAGACCCGCTGCAGTATATGCTGGTCGCCAACATTCTCACTCGTAAAATCCACGAAAGGTACCGTGAAGAGACCGAAAAGGCGATGGAGGGCGATCAGCCAGGACCGCGCCCGCTCGTTATCGTCATTGAGGAGGCACACAAGTTTTTATCTCCTGAATTAAGCGACCAGACCATTTTCGGGACGATCGCCCGCGAGATGCGAAAGTACCATGTCACCCTGATGGTGGTGGATCAGCGGCCGTCCGGCATTGATGATGAAATCCTCTCCCAGATCGGAACCCGAGCGGTCTGCCTGCTGGATGATGAGCGGGATGTAAACGCGGTGCTGCAGGGAACGCCATCCTCCAGCGGCCTTCGTGCGGTGCTGGCCGGCCTGGAGAGCAAGCAGCAGGCCCTCATCTTCGGCCATGCGATGCCGATGCCGATCGTAATCCGCTCCCGGACCTACGACGATGAGAACTTTCGGAAAGCGTTTCATCTGGAGGCCCCGGAGGAAAGAAAACAGCGCCTCGATAAGGAAATATCGAGTGATTATGGATAGAGCCATTCCCACCGAACCGGGTAGCCGCAATCTCCGCTGGATTAGAGGTGGTGGATGGTTTCCTTGGTTTGTAACACTGGCATCGGTGCTGAGCCTCCAATCAACCGGGATGGCGGTATCAAAAAAAACGGCGGAAATTCACACCGCAAAGCTGGCTCCTTCAGGGACATTGACCATTGATCATTTTCAAAAGCTGGAGTGGTCGCCCGAATCGGGCCGGTTTCAATCGTTCGGCCCGATTCAAATTCGCTATGAGGACCGTTTAACCCATGAGGTTACCACCTTGCTGGCCGACTCGGCGAAGGGGGATGCCCAAACCGGCCTCGTATCCACCGCCGGCAAGGTGACCTTGTTGAACCCCGAAGGAAAGCTGACCGGTGAAAACCTGAATTACAACTTCCGTAACAAATCCGGTTCGTTGACCAACGCCTTCGTCACAACCAACTACATCAACGCAACCGGCTCTAAAATTGAAACGCTGACCAATGGCAGCATTCGTATCCTTAACGCTAACATCACAACCTGTCGCCTGAAGCATTCTGACTATCATATCAGCGCCCGAGAAGCCACGTTGACCCCTAAAGGGCGACTCATAGCCAAGAACATCGGTTTCTGGTTCGGGCCGACCCACTTTTTATCACTGCCCTACTTCACCAAAGATTTTTCAAACACGGTTCAAAATCCGCTCCCGCTGCCCACTTATTCAAAGGAGGGGGGTGTCCAGTTCCGAATCAGCAACTCGGTGGCCGAAAGCGCCCATCAGCACGCCAGCTACGACCTGTTGATTTCAGGAAAACGCAGTCCGGAGGGCAACATCATCTACGAGCATGAGCTGGGAGCCGAGTCGCTCGGAAAACAGCCGCAACAAGATATCCTCTTCCTCAGCGGGGATCCGTTGAGATCGCCGATCGGGTATATTCTGTCACCGAATCAAACGGTTGAGGACAACGGCCCCCACACCGCCCTGTATGGCCTTATTTCATTAAAACAGACGCTTTACAATCGCCTACGCACCGATCTGCGATTGAGCCGGTTCCCATCGGTCGGAATTCTCGCCACCAACGTGCTGGCCCATCAGACGGCAATGAGCGGCCAAAGCCATCCGAGCGGCGTGAATACGGAGCCGGTCTACCGAGAGCCCTTTCGGCTCGACCTTCAAGCCAGCGCCGAGCGGCTGACCGAATATCCGGACGGCATCCATCAAGGCAGGATCGCGCTGCGTGCATCGCTGTTGACACTGCCTCATCGAATAAGCCATCAGCTTGCCCTGCAGGAAGCTCTGACCGGCTACTATAATTTCTACTCGCGGGGGGATACCTACGGCCTGTTGGCGCCGGAAATCGCGCTTACCTACGTTCCCAATTCCAGCACCGTGCTGGGCGTCGCCTATCGGTATGAGACCAGCATCGGCCGCACTCCATTTATATTCGACCGCCTTGATGTACGCCATGAGCTTCAGCTCAGCTACGGTTGCCAGGCCGCGCATTGGATATACGGAATTGGGATGAGCGTAGACCTCAGTCGCGGTCGGGAATACGATAGCGAGTTTCAAATCTTGAGGCGGCTGGACTGCATGTCCTTTGGCATCGGTTACCAGACCCGCACCCAGAGCTTTCAGATACTGCTCAATCTCTTCCCGGCAAAGAGATCGTCCGCAAGATAGCGGCGCGGGCTGGATTTTAATGGTACGTCTTGAGCTAATGGGATCGGCGCTTCAGCCAGGCAAGCGTCGCCCGCTCGGCCGGCGTTGCCTTTTCGATAACCGGCGCTGCAATCGCGCTCAAAGAGAGCTTGGCAATTAATGCGCGATCTCCAGTCTTCTCAAAATGCTCCCAGATATTAAAGATGCGGCTTCGTATATTCCAAACCGTGCGATAATCAAGATTGTTGTATGATTTTCGATATGCGCTGGGTGAACTTTCCGCTTTTTTCAGGAGATGCGCCGAGATCCATAAATCGTTCACTCCCACCTGCACCGCCTGGTCGGCGTAGGAGGCATGGCCGTTACGGGCCATATTCCGACCGATAGCCGTGGAGCAGAGCCCCAGCAAAAAATAGACCCTCGCCCTTAACTCTTGGATGGCGATGTCGAGCCGGTTCAATAAAAAACGCTCCAACTCACGCTTATTACTTCCTGCCGCCCGATTCATGAGCAGCATGAGCCGATTCGCTTGGGAAAGCCGCTGCCGGGCGCTGGAGGCAACGTCCATCACCTCAAATACCTTACCGTTGAAGTCCCGGGTGTCGGTAATGGAAAAGGTAGCGCCCGCGTTTGCGTAGAGCTGCGCGATGGGGGCCGGCGGTGGGTTGGACTTTTTGTCGCCTCTGAACTTCGGGTTTAAAACAGCGGTAACTTCGTCAAGGCAGCGCCGATATTCGCGAGCGATCGTCTTGCCGAATCGCCGCTGAACGGAGGCGATACCGGGCAGCTTTATCTCCGGGATGGGCGTAGCGACACATTCAGCCGGCAGAACAGTCAGCATCACAACCATACCCAGCCATACCAATGGATAGCTTCGGGCGGTCATCGGCGGTTTATAACCGTAAATCACGAATCGCCGCCGGCCTGTACCAGGCAGCTCACCACGCTGCAATGCCCGATATGATGCGCTCCTTCCGAGATATCCTCTTCGCTCTGCTCCAGTAGCAGGATGTGTCCATCCAGAAAATCGAAGCGGATATCGTCGGTGGTAACCAGCAAAGCCGAATCTTTCGGTCCGCCGGATTGAAACTGGAGCTGGTCTTTGGAGAAGCACTGCAAAATCAAATAGCCTTCCGGCTTCAGCGCAGCCAGCGCCCGCCGGTGCACCTTTGTTCTAACCTCAGGCGGGAGATGAACGAAGGTGATGACGACCAGATCATAACCGCCTTTTGCCGGTACATACTCTTCTAAATCAGCCACCACAGTGCTGATTGAAGCGTTGAAACGGTTGGCGAGCGCTTGCGCCTTCCTCAATCCCACCGTGGAGAGATCAACCGCTACCACCTCAAACCCATGGCTCGCGAGCCAGGCCGCGTTTCGTCCCTCCCCCTCGCCCAGGCAAAGCGCTTTTCCTTTGGGCAAATCGGCCGACTGCTTCCGCACGAACTCATTGGGTTCAGTGCCGTAGTAGTACTCCTCCCCCGCAAATCGCTCATCCCAAACTGTTCCCACAATCTTCGCTCCTATCGTCGGAATCCAGTAATGCAATGCGGCCTGCCGACCGGCAAGCCGCATTATGATTATACCGGTTCAGAAACGGCGGATCATACTTTGGAGATCGTTATCATTCGCCAGATTGGCTGAGCCGCGCGTTGCTCTTTGCTGATCGTTCGAAATTCCAGTTTTTGCAGATCGCTCAGCGCGCGAGTAAGATAGCGGGATTTCACATTTTGCAGCGGGATTTGAATGCTACGCCAGCGGATAAACTCAATATTCGTCTGCTCAACCGCCAAATTTTGAACCGCCGCCGCCTGCTTCACGTTTGGATTATCGGCGATCATCGCCAAGTTAATTCCTTGAGCGAAATCGGATGAGGTATAGGTTCCGAGGTCAACCCCATCCATTGCGAGCCGGTAGTCGCCCTCCGCCAATCCCTCTACCTTCAGGGGTTGCTGATTGAGCTCCTGTATGACGTCGGAAGAGTTCACCGCCAGGGCAGTTACCGGATCGCTGAGATCAATCGGCATCGGCAGTGAGCCATCCAGCTCGCGCCAGGATAAGGTGTTGGGGGCGATCGTCAAATCCCGGATATTCGCGTTATCGGTCTTGACATGATGGTTGGCCACATCAATGCTGACGGACGAAACGCGGCTGGGCGCGCCCCAGGTTTTAAGCAAGGCGGCCGCCATAATCAAGTGCCCGCCCGGGGCGGGATGCACGCGGTCCGGCACTATTTTTTGGGCCAGCGTTGCATTCGATGCCACCGCCTTTTTTAAGGCATCCACCACCGGCGTATTGAAATAGATCGGA
>JAKBZR010000124.1 GCA_021842405.1 bacterium | reverse complement strand
GGAGGGCGAGCGCGTCCGATTGATTCGAGAAAGTTTTCGCTTGATGGCGGAACGCCCCTACATCGCAGTGGCGTGCTACCACACGCTCAATGATTGGCTAACTGATCAGAGTAACCCGGATAGCCTGGTAGGCATGGGGTTGGTGACTCTGAATTTGATCCCCAAACCTTCTTATGAGCTGTTTAAACGTGAAGCAAAAGGCCTGCCGCTTACCAGCAACATGAAGGTCACCCATCTCAACCTATGCGGTGACTTACCCTCTGTATCTGAGGACGGCATTAAGCTGCCGGTCATTGACGCGGCGGTGGACGCGAATCACATCATCGGCGCGATGACGCCTCTGTGGCGGGGATTTGCACAGGGTGGCGAAGCGGACAATGCCGAATTTTTCAAACCTATTGTCGGTCGGATGAAAGCGTTAGGAGTTCGAGTGATTCGGTTTGATCCGTTTACCGACAAGAATCTGGTGAAAGTGCTTCCAGATGGCGCTCTCCAGATTGATTGGCAAAAGCCGGATGCGATCGTAAAAACGATCAACCGGACCGGCGCCGGCTTAATGTTTAATTTCGCCACTATGCCAGCCGCGCTCGCATCGTCCAGTGACGGGGGAATGATACCGGCCTCATTATCGTTATGGACTAAATTTGTACGGGAAGTCGTCCAACGCTACGTGATGGGGCAGCATGCCCACATTGATTACTGGGAGCTGTCCAATGAGCCCAACGGCACCGTTCCGCTGGCGACATGGCTTACCATGTACGATGCCTTCGCCAAAACGGTACTTTCCGTTGATCCTGAGGCAAAGGTGGGAGGTCCGGCCGCCGGCGGTATTGGAATGGACTGGTTGAAAGCAATCGCGAAGCACTGCGCCGAGAATCATATTCCGCTTAATTTTCTCTCCTGGCACAACTACAACGTGCCGTCCTGGGAGTATGTGCGTGAGGTGAAAGAGCTTCGGCAATACCTGCAAAAGTATCCCTCATTGCATATCTTGCCGGTGATCGGGGAGTGGAATGCGGACGCCGGCCTTTCACCGGAAAACGACGGACTTTTCGCGGCCGCCCATGCCTGCTCGGTCATCGAAAAGCTGCTTAACGTCACTCCGGTCCTCTCACTCTTTTTCGAGCCGAAGGATGGATGGGACTACCTGAACCCGGGTCACGATTTTTGGGGTCGCTGGGGGATGATCACCTATAATAATAAAGTGAAAGCGGTCTACAATGCATTTCTGGCAATGAACAAGCTGCCTGACAATCGCCTTTACACCATCACCGGCGATATGGGCGTGCACTGCCTGGCCGCTCGAAATAAAAACCGCATCGGTATCTTGTTGTGGGATGACCGCCGCAATATCTCGGTTCGGCCAAAGCCTCCAACTCCGCGCCATGACATTCCGGTGAAGTTGAAAATCAAAAACATCGGGTTCGACCATTCCGTGTTGGTTACCCGATATGTTATTGATAATGATTACAGCAACTCCTATTTAAACCCAAGCAGTGAGAATTTGACCCGCGTTGCACGAGTAACCGAATCAAGGAAAACAAGCGCAATAGAGATACCGGTGGTGTTGACGCCCTATGCGATCAACTTATTTGAGCTAACTCCAATTCATCAACCGGCGGTTTCCATCAGGGCCGAAAGTCCGCAGTTTGTAGTCTATGGTGGAAGCACCTTTCCGGTCACCATCACTCTTTATAATGCGGGTAAAAATAGTCTGAATGAGGTGCTCACGCTGAGCGGCGTCAATCCCTTTTCCGCATCGGCTGACAATTTGATCCGTCAAAGGGTTGCGTTAAAGCCGCATCAGGCACGCGCGATTCTCTATCAGTTAAAAGCGCCCTTCGTATCTCACGATGTGCAGCGCTTCCTGCAGGTGAATTATGGCGCCATCGCCTCCACCAATTTGGCCATAAAAATCGCGACCACCGCCCGCGTTTCACTAGTTACGCCGCGATTTGACATTGAAGCGCCGAATCTGCCGCCTGATCGAGCCGGATCGGTGGCCCGCATACAGGTCAGCTTAGAAAATCGCGGCGACGGCGTGCTGCCGGTGCTGTTGCAGTACCCAGGGGGAGAGGATCAGTTTTCGCTCCCGCCGCGCACCATTCAAATCCGTTCGCTGCCGATTTCGGCGCCCAGCAACCGGCCGGGAAACTATCCGGTTTCCATAAAAGTGCTGATCGCCGGCGTTTCCTTGACGACGTTGAAAGCAACCATCGGGGTTCCGGCGCTCTGTCGGTATACCAGCACCCCTCCTCACATTAACGGAGATTTAACCGATTGGCCGAACGCCTATCCGCTGCCGCTCAATCAAGCGGCTTTGGTTCACGGAGGTCCCTGGGACGGCCCCGGCGATTTGTCGGGCATCGGCTATACGATGTGGGACGAGCACAATTTTTACTTTGCCTGCTCGGTTACCGACCCCACCTTCTTTCAACCCTTCGATGCCGACCGAATGTGGGAAGGCGATTCGGTGCAGATTGCGATTGATTCTCGGCGTGACGGCTTGCCGGGGCAGGTAGGCTATGACAGCGGCGACACGGAGCTCGGGTTCGGCCTGGTCCGTCTTCAACCGGTGATCTACCGATTTGCAGCCCCCACCTCACTGTCGGTTGGGCCGGTTAAAAACGCCCGATTGGTCATTCGTCGTATTTCAAACCTGACGATCTATGAGGCCGCAATCCCATGGAGTCAATTGGGGATGAAGCCGCCGAAACCGGGCGATGTGATCGGCTTTACCATAGTGATCAACGACAACAACGGCTACGGCCGCCGAACGATGGAGCTGACGCCCGGTGTAGTGAACCAAAAGATACCGGGTGATTTTATTGCGTTGAGATTTAGTCAGTAAGCAGGCAATGTGATATAAGTTTTAATTGCTGCGCGGTTTCCGATTGGAAGCACGAGATTGCTGACTATGGTTATCAGCTTGATCATCCCGGCTCCCTAATGCAGCGTTCAAACTCGCTTGGGTTACTGCTTTGTAGCCCGTAGAGAATAGTGTGAGCAGATCGGTCCGGTTATCGCGCCAAAATCCGGGTGCACCCAAGCGTTTTATGGGAACCGCATCTACTGGGGGCGGTTCCAGTTTCACCTCAAAGTCATCAAAGCTGTCTGAGGAATCCCAAAATCGGTCGAGACATTGCTCAAGCGGTTCCACTCGGTATACCGGCGCCTTTGGTTTACGTTCCCTTCTCCTGGGCGGCGGGCTTACTAGCTCGCTCGATGTGCGCCTCATTCGAAGCATATTGATGATTTCTTCTTTGCTTTTCCCGCGCAAACGAAAAAGAAGAAACGGATCCGACTCGAACTGCTCGCCGATCAGGTAGGTTACGGCTGCGATATGCTTGCACGGATTTGACCAATCGGGGCAGGAGCAATCCGTTTTCAAATCTTTGCTGTATTTTGGAAACAAGCTAACCTTGGCTGCTTCGAAAGCATCCTCAATATTTTGCGGCATCTCCCCCGAAAGCAACTTTGCGGCAAAAATTGCTTTTGTTGCCATTGCGTTTGCAACGCACTTCCACTCGATCTCCGATAGCGGTTCAATCTCGATCAGTACAGCATACGGACGGCTTCTACTCCCCTGGACGCGCGAATCCACTCGGCCTGGTGCGATATCAATATTTAGCACCTGACCAGTGCGTGCGTACGACCTCCCTCGTTCCAATCGTCCTGCATCAACCAGGCGTTCGATCGCCTCAATCCATTTCTTTGTCCACCAGGTCCTGTCGTACCCTCCCCGCGGAATTTGCGACTTGATCCCGTTCGCCACTCGTCTTGGTGCCGATTTTGGATACCATTCCCAATCACTCATCGTATCACTCCGAATTTCAGGTTCAATCGTATTTTTTGATTATCATTCCTTCGGATTTTGTTGCTAGTTATCCATAATGACCTCACGTCTTAATACAAATAGTTCGCGCAACTGATCCGTTGTCATCTCGGAAATCCATGCTTCGCTGGCGCCGACAATACTTTCTGAAAGCGCTTGCTTGCGCTCAATGATTGCATCAATCTTTTCTTCGAAGGTGCCGGCGCAAATATATTTATGCACCTGAACGTTTTTCGTTTGCCCGATGCGATAAGCACGATCGGTCGCCTGATTTTCAACCGCCGGATTCCACCAGCGATCGAAGTGGAATATGTGGTTCGCGCGCATCAGGTTCAATCCGGTTCCGCCGGCTTTTATCGAGAGGATGAAAATACTTGGGCCGTTCGGCTCATTTTGGAATCGGTCAATCATTTTCGTGCGCGCCTGAGCGACTACGCTACCATTCAAGAACAGCACTTCTTCGTTAAAAATATCCTGTAAATATGTTTTAAGGATATTTCCCATCTCGACGAATTGTGTGAAAATGAGGGCCCGGTCATGAACCGCTCGTACCTCTTCCAGCATCTCGGTCAAGCGCGCGACCTTTCCGCTGCGCCCAGCGATGGTGCTGCCGTCACCTAAAAATTGAGCGGGGTGGTTGCATACCTGTTTGAGTTTTATTAAAGTCGCCAGCACGACCCCGCGCCGCTCAATGCCGACCGAATCTTCAATTCGTTTCATTGAATCGCTTACAACCGCTTGATAAAGCGTGGCCTGCTCTTTGGTCAAATTACAAAAAACCTTCATTTCGTTCTTCTGCGGGAGATCGGCAATGACGTTCGAGTCAGTCTTAAGTCGGCGGAGGATAAACGGACTGACAAGTGATTTCAAGCGCTTCATCGCTGCCGCATCGTTGATACTTTCGATCGGTTTAGCAAAATGAGTGTAAAAATCATTTTGTGACCCCAGATAGTTGGGATTGAGGAATTGAAAGATGCTCCAGATCTCGGTCAGCCGATTTTCGACTGGTGTGCCGGTTAGCGCTGCGCGCCATTCGGCTTTCGCGCCGATCTGACGAGCTGCTTGAGCTTGCTTGGTCGTTGGATTTTTAATATTTTGCGCTTCATCTAAAATTACATCGCTCCACTCAACTTGAGTCAGCTCATTGAGGTCACGATGCAAGAGCGCGTATGAGCTGAGGATGACGTCGTATTTTTGTGCTGCGGAGGCAAAATCGCTTTTTTTCCGATTAGATCCATGGTGTACGTGTACACGAAGGTCGGGCCCAAAGCGTGACAGTTCCCGCTGCCAGTTGCTTACTACTGACGTGGGGCAAATGATAAGCGTTGGTTTGTGATTGCCAAGTTGAGCGTGATCGTGCAGCAAAAGCGCAATCGTCGTCGGTGTTTTGCCCAAGCCCATATCATCGGCTAGACAAGCGCCCAACCTCCATTGGCGTAAGAAGGCGAGCCATGAGAGCCCGGCCAACTGGTAGTGGCGCAATGTTCCTCGAAAAGAACTTGGCGCCGAGATCGTCATTAATTTTTTGCCGCTCACCAGCGGCTTCAGCAACTCGGCAATCCAATCTTCGGCAACCACCTCGGTTACGGGTAAGCCGGTCTCAGTTGTCATTGATTCGTGTGAGAGGGCGAGGCGAAGTGCGTCCTGCAATGGCATCTCGCCGGCATTTTTACGTTTATCCCAAAATTTGATCGCCTGTTCAATCTGATCGGGACGTATTTCGACCCACTGCCCGCGTACCTGCAAAAGCGGAGTCTTTAAAGACGCCAACCGTATAAGCTCTTCGTGCGATAATGACTCACCGCCAATCGCAAGTCGCCAATCGTATTCAACGATTGATTCGAATGACAGCGATCCGACCCCACCCTTTTGTTGGGGTGATGACTTTCTAGCGGAAGATTTGAGTTTCAGATGCACACTGATCTTGTTGCTTACCGCTGGAAGGAGTACTCCAAAGCCGGATGATTGTAATAAGAGTGCCGTTTCACGGATGAACGTATATGCCTGCTCAACATTCAATGTGCATGATGCCGGCAGCGCGGTATGAAGACTTGTTTCAATCGGTGAAAAAATTTTCGCTGCAAAGCCCAGCCCTGCGAGCAAGCGCTCTTGGGGCGCTTCAAATTTGCGATTGAGGTATTTAAGCACGCCGCATTGTTCGCTCCACACCGAATCAGCCGGAACCAACAAGCTGGGATCATCGTTCGCTTGCAAAAAGTATCGAAGCAGCCATTCACGCGAGTTTATGTTTGGCACGTGAATGCCTTCGGCCTTTGATGTTTCAGGTGGGTCGAGGCGGAAGCAAATACGAAACGTATCATCACTTGTCCCATCAATGGGATCCGCCCAAGCATGATATTGTTCGTAGAATGCAGCCAAGTTCGCTGATGATCCTTCTATGATCGGCTCCTCATCCTGAAGGGCATGCAGCCACTGTTCGGCCACCGTTTTGGTTAGGATCACCCGGCCGACAGTCATATAATCGCGCGTAAAGCCGTCAATTGTCTTGGATAGAAAATCGTTGAGCAGATCCTGCGGAGAATTCGGGTCCGGCTTGGCAGCCAATGGATCGAGAGAAATAGCGCGGCAAACCGGCGGCATCCCAAGAACCAGGCGCTCCATGCGCACTTGCTCATGGGGCTCGTTAATCAGCGGCTCCCAGCGTGCGATGAATTGATTGCGATGCTTTTGCAAAGAGGGTTTCAGGCGTTGCCGTGTGAGGATCTCAAGCGCAAATTTGGCTGCGGTTTGCCAATAATGAAGATCTGGACCGATTTTGGCCGCAAAAGGCAGCTCTAGGTCGGAAGGCAAGTTGGCGAGCAGGATGAGCGAAGCAGAAGGTGGAAGCGATAACCCATCGGCGTACCACTTCGTGAGAATTGGTTTCTTCGGGATGGGGGCGTTATCATCGCGTAAAATCGCATTTGAAGGCAACGGCGCTCTGCGCGTCGAGGGGAGCCAAAGGCAAATCGTGGCTTCGCTAAATCGGTATCTATCAATGAGTTTACTGGAAGGAGTTATCTCATTGAGAAGGCTTCGTAAATCTTTTGTTGGCAAAGCGTAAGGATGTTGCCTCGCACCGGAATCAGGATGAGCTTCACTGCTCTCCGCCCAGAGCATAAAAGCGCCTTTATCGCCTGAATATTTTGCCAGCCAGGAGCCGTGTAGAATTCGCATCGTTACCTGTTTACGACATACCAATTAGAAATGATGCGCTGGATATGGTAAAGATAGGTGACTTTTAGTGCGCTATACATTTTAGCACGCCGGATGAAATAAAGAGTGATGCCGTGAAAGAGTTCAGTTTTGCGGGAATAAATAATTTTTGCGTTGCCCACCTCACCCCCCATCCCCCTCTCCGAAACGGAGAGGGGGAGCGCCTACTGCACCGATATACGCGTCGGTTCCCCCTTCCCGTCTCGGGAAGGGGGACAGGGGGTTAGGTGTTAAAACAGTGAGAGTATTTTTACATTCAACTCCTCACCCCAAAATCGCCCACAGAACTGAACTGTTACTAACTCAATCATGTTCGAGATACCGAACTAAAAGGGCGGAGTACTGCCCCGCCCTTTTAGTTGAGGTGTTGTTCACTGAATGGATCAGTACATCCCGCCGGGAGGAGCAGCCGGCATCGGCGGCTTATCTTCCCTCTTCTCCGCCACGAGCGCTTCGGTGGTCAATAGCATCGAAGCGATCGAGGCCGCATTCTGTAGAGCGGATCGGGTCACCTTAGCTGGATCAACGATGCCCGCCTTTACCAGGTCCTCAAATTTGCCGGTGGCCGCATTGTATCCGTGGCCCGGCTTCAATCCCTTCATCTTTTCCACCACCACCGAGCCTTCGGCGCCGGCGTTGCTGGCGATACATCGCGCCGGCTCTTCCAATGCGCGGCGAACGATGTTGATGCCGATCGCGGCATCACCGTGCGCTTTGACCTTATCAATCGCTGGAATCGCCTGGATCAGCGCCGCGCCGCCGCCCGCCACGATCCCTTCTTCCACCGCTGATCGGGTGGCTGAAAGCGCATCCTCGATCCGATGCTTTTTCTCCTTAAGCTCGGTTTCAGTTGCAGCGCCGACCTTGATGACCGCTACGCCACCGGAGAGCTTGGCCAGTCGCTCCTGGAGTTTCTC
>JAKBZR010000123.1 GCA_021842405.1 bacterium | reverse complement strand
CACAGGTGTGCGGCGCTCTTTAAATGCTGCTCCGAAAGCCTATCCAACTGCATATACTTTGCCGCCTTTTCGGCCATCCATTCGAGGCGCCTGCGCTTATCGTCCAGCGTGCCGAGCTGCTCCTGAAACAAAATTTGGGGCAGCTTGGCCAGCAGATCATCCGCTGATAATGCGCAATCCCGCTCAAAAAAGAAGCGGGCATCGGCAAATCGGGAGGCCAGCACGTGCTCATTGCCCTCGCGGACGATGTTCAATCCCCGTTCGTCGCCGTTTCGAACCGCCAGGAATTTGGGGAGCAGATTGTGTGACCGATGGGACTGACAGGATACATCTACATCTTTTTCTATTACCGGGAAAAACCGCTGGTGCTTTTTCATCGCGGTAATGAGCACGGCGCGCGGCAGCTTAAGAAAATCGGGATCAAAGGAGCCGATGAAAGCGGTCGGCCATTCCACCAAATTGATGACTTCCTGCAGCAGCTCCTCATCCCAGAGAATGCGCGCGCCCATCTCGGAAGCGCAGCGATCTCCTTGCGCCTTGACGGTCTTCATCCTCTCGATCGGATCGGCAATTACGAATCGCGAGCGCAGCGCCTCCACCAAATCCAAGTTGGCCCCTATCTCGAAAGGCTCCGGCGATAGGAAGCGGTGGCCCCGTGACTGATTGCCGCTGCGGACGCCGAACAATTCAAAGGGGATAATTTCGGGTTCCCCAGGACTTATTTGTCCTATTCCCGACGCAACCGCCAGAATCCAGCGTATAGGGCGGACAAATCGAGTGGGGTTATCGCCCCAGCGCATCATTTTGGGAAAACTGAGTGAGCGGATGGCGGCCGGAAATATTTCCGATGCCAGCTCGATCGCCGAGCGCCCCTTCACGACGGTGGAGGCCATCGCGTAAGCGCCCTGCTGCGTTTCCACCCGGTGGAGATCGGCCGGCGTAAGACCGTGCTTGCGGGCAAAGCCGATTGCAGCTTGGGTGGGCTTTCCGTCCTCCGTAAATGCAACCGACCAGGCCGGTCCCTTCACCTCAAGCGGTTGATCGGGTTGGCGATCCGGCATGCCGCTGATCCTGACAAGGAAGCGCCGGGGTGTGGCCCATCCATTGACCCCATTTAGGGGACAGATAGGACTTATGTGGCCTATTATCGCATTGATCAACTGATCCAACGCGGGTGAAATTGCGCCGGGCGGCATCTCTTCAACGCCCACTTCCAGCAGCAGATCGGCCATTTAAAAACTATCTCCAATCATTCCTATGATTCTGATGGGACCAATAGTACCTACCGGCCCCGGCATGCGGTCACAAACAGGATAATATCCTTCCCGCCTGGGTTTTGTCAATCGGCGGGCGGCAATGTCCTACAATGGAGATTTAAGGGTGGTTGGTTTCGTTTCTCGGGTCGGGATGCGCGTTGCGGCCGTAAAATTCCAGCAACCTTCTTGCTTTCTGCCTGCAAGTCGGCCTGTTGCAAGCCGGTCAAGCGGTGGCTGCCGCTGCAGGCGTAGTTTCGGATGACTTCAGGTAAGCCAGGCAACACTGCCGCGCCAGGGAGCGCACCCTTCCAATCATAGCGGCCCGTTCGGTAACGGAAATACTGCCGCGCGCATCCAACAGGTTAAACACGTGGGAGCATTTGAGCGCATAGTCGAAGCCGGGGTAGTAGAGTCCCTCCTTGGTGATGCGCCGGCTTTCGGCTTCATATTGGTCGAACAATCGGCGGAGCAGGTCCACATCGGCCGATTCAAAGTTATAACGGCAATGCTGGATTTCCGCCTCCCGATCCACCTCGGCGTAAGTCATCGTATCGTTCCACTTCATTTGCCAGACGCTGTCCACGCCCTGCAGGGTACAGGCCAGCCGTTCCGGACCGTAAGTGATTTCAACCGATACCGGTCTGCACTCCACGCCGCCCATCTGCTGGAAGTAGGTGAATTGTGTGATCTCGGCGCCATCAAGCCAGACCTCCCATCCCACTCCGGAGGCGCCGAGCGTGGGGGCCTCCCAATCATCTTCAACGAAGCGGATGTCGTGCTCTTCGGGATGAATGCCCAGCGAGCGAAGGCTATCAAGATACCGGTCAACGATATCTTCCGGTGAAGGTTTCATGATGACCTGGTACTGATAGTAGTGCTGCATTCTCATTGGGTTCATTGCGTAGCGGCCGTCGGCGGGGCGCCGTGAGGGTTGAGCATAAGCGACGTTCCATCGGTCCGGACCGAGGCAGCGGATGCAGGTTGCCGGTGCCATGGTTCCTGCACCGACCTCCACATCGTAAGGCTGTAGAATGACGCATCCCTGCTTAGCCCAAAAAGCCTCCAGGGCCAGCATGAGGTTTTGAAAAGTCATCGAGTCAGCGCGCCCGGAATGAGCTCGGTTAAGTCGGCCTGTCCCAACGGCACACCCAACACCTTGCGCTTGATGCGAGTGAGCGCGTTATCCACCGATTTGGTATTGCAACACAACTCATTAGCGATCTCGCGGTAAGATTTGCCCAGTTGATATCGAGCCAGCACCCTCCATTCAAATTCAGACAGCATTTGCTGAAGCGTATCGTGAAGCGCCTTAGTGTCTTCGCTCCGGATCACTTCATCTTCAGGGTCCAAGTTACGGTGGGAGGGCAGGATGTCGGCCAGGTTCCAATCGCTAGAGGTATCGTCGGTGGGGCTTTCCAGGCGCATCGAGATGTTGAGCGGGATTTGTTTCTGGCGGGTAGCGGTTTTAATAGCGGTAATAATATGGCGTTGGATGCAGACTTTAGCGAATGCGGGGAAAGAGATAGCGCGATCACCTTGAAAATCTACGATCGCCTGCCAGAGGCCGATCATACCAACCTGGAGGAGGTCTTCACGTTCGGCTCCCACCAGAAAGTAGGCCCTTACCTTGGTGCGAACCAGATTTCGGTACTTATAGAGTAGATATTCGGAGGCTTGTTCATCACCGCGTTGCGCTCTTTCCACAATGTCGCGGTCGGTTAAATCGGTGTACTTAACCGTCACATACGAGAGTGCACGTCCGAGATCGTTGTTCACCCTTTTTCCTCGAATATGTGGAGTTATTGCTTGGGGAAAACCGGAAGCGATACGGTCTTCCTCCCTATTTGCGCCCAGCTCTCCAATGATGCCGGCGCATTCTGCATACCGGTATTATACATGAACTTGCTAGTCAAAACAATAGGGTAGGCTAACATTTCGGCTGAATACCAGTAGGCCATTTTATTGCTTGCCTGCTATATTACCCCGTTGCGCCAATAAAACAAGAGGGATTACCGTTTATTTCGGAAAAATCGGCGAAATAACGGCTGGATGGGCGCTTAATTACGGATGGGTCAAGCTTGAGCAGCCAGCTGAGCTCCTTGATTTTCACCCCTAACGGCTATCCTGGTACGACAGCTCCCTGCCCGCTCAACAATTTTTCCCGTAATTTGCGGAGTATCTCGTTGTCAAGCGGCTTTTCGTTTACCACCTCACCAAGCTGAACTCCCGGCTTGCCGGCGCCATGGAAATCCGATCCACCGGTGATGACCAACCCGAAGTCGCGTGCGATCTGAGAGAACGCCCGGTTATCCTCCGGTTGATGGCGGTTGTACAGCGCTTCGATGCCGTCCAATCCCTGCCGCTTCATCTCCGGTATGCGATCTGCCAATTCGGAAACCGATAATTTAAGCGTGAGTGGATGGGCTAAAACGGCAAGGCCGCCCGCATCGTGTATCAGAGAGATGCCCTCCTCAAAGCCGATTTTGTCCTTCGGCACGTAGGCGGCCGCCTCTTCACCCAGGTACCGATCAAACGCCTCCTGGGGATTGCTCACCACTCCCAAACGCACCATCGCCAGCGCGAAGTGAGGCCGGGCCAGCACTTCGCCGCCAGCCTCCTGCAGGGCCATCTCCAACGTGATTGGGATGCCCAACTCCTGGAGGCGCTGAACCAGGCGATCGTTGCGGCGGCGCCGATTTTCCAATACTTCCTCCAGGCGGCCGTTCAGCTTTACGTTATCGTGCTGGATGAAATATCCCAGCAGATGGCAGCGACCGGATGGGTATCGGACGCTGAGCTCAATACCGGGCACGACCTCGACGTTTCTCTCTTTTCCAGCGGAAAGCGCCGGCGGGAGGCCTGCGGTGGTGTCGTGATCGGTGACTCCGATCGCCGAGAGCCCGATTTTGCTTGCCAGCTCGATCAGCTCATTGGGGGAAAGCGAGCCGTCGGAAGCGGTGGTGTGCGCGTGCAGGTCTATCATTAAAATTAATCGTCCTTTTCCATTCGGTTCGTGGCCCAAACAACCGGCAGCCACCGCCTCGGTAAAAGGTTGATGGCTGCCATATAGATTACCTGGTGCCGGCGATTTCGCGGAGCTATGGGTCTCCGATCAGATCGTGATCCATGAGGTATTGCTCAATGCGGGCAACCGAATCGCTAACCGATTCGCAGTCGGTATGTACCGTCACCTCCGGATTAAGTGGCGGCTCGTAGGGATCGGATATGCCGGTGAAGTGCTCGATCTGACCGGCAATCGCCTTTTGGTACAGCCCCTTTGTGTCACGTTCAATCAGGGTATCGAGCGGGCACTCCACGTAAACTTCAACGAAATGGTCGGATAAAGCGCGGATTTCATCTCGAATTTGGCGGTAGGGTGAGATGGCGGCGGTGATTGCGATCACGCCGTTGCGGGCTAACAGTCGCGCCACGAAACCGATGCGGCGGATGTTGGTGTCACGATCCTCTTTTGAAAAACCAAGCCCTTTGGAAAGGTTGGTTCGTATTTCATCGCCATCAAGCAGCTCCACTCGATAGCCGCTGGACTTGAACTGTGCCAGTAACTGCTCGGCCAGCGTTGACTTGCCGGCGCCGGATAGTCCAGTAAACCACAGGATAAAGCCCTTATGGTGCAAATTCAGGTTCTCCTCTCTACTGATGGTATTGACATCGTCGGGTCAATAATACTATAATTAAATCAAATTAGTCAAGATTAGATTTAGATAATCTTTAACCTCTCCTTTTGGAGGATAGAATGATTGTATCCGATATCAGCCGATTAACCGAGTGGAACGAGCGATTCGAATCGGCGGGGCCGGAAGAAATATTGGAATGGGCAATTTCCCAATTTAGGGATGGGTTGACGATGGCGACCGCTTTCGGGGCGGAAGGCTGCGTTTTGTTGGACATGCTGGCCAATCTGCCGCCGATTCACGTATTTAATTTAGATACCGGCTACCAGTTCCCAGAGACGCTGGAGTTGCGGGAGCGCATCCGCGAGCGGTACGGAATTACGGTCGAGGTGGTTCAGTCGGACGAAACGGTGGCCGAGATGGAGGCGCGGTTCGGCGGTCCGATTTACAAGAAGAATCCGGACGAGTGCTGCCGGTTGCGGAAGATCGTGCCGCTTCAGCGCACCCTTCGAAACTACTCCGCCTGGATCACTGCGATTCGGCGCGATCAGACCTCGTTTCGTGCGAACGCCCCAATCGTGGGCTGGGATAAAAAGTTCGGACTGATTAAGGTCAACCCATTGGCCAACTGGACGAAAAGGGATGTCTGGGAGTACATCATCGAGCATGATGTCCCTTACAACCCGCTGCACGATGAGGGGTATCCCAGCATCGGCTGCTGGCCATGTACTCGCCAGGTAACGCTTGGGCAGGATGACCGCAGCGGTCGGTGGACGGGAACATCGAAGGTTGAATGCGGCCTGCACGTGGACGGTGACGGCATTTAATCGGAACTTGATGCAGAAGGCATGACCGGCCCGCAAGGGAAAGAATGCAGCGGGAAGGTAGACCCTTCTTCGAATCTCTAAAGGGTGATGGAGAAACTCGGTGGAATCCGCCGATTCGTCATTCCCGCCATCCACTCCAGTGGAGTGGATGGCGGGAATCCAGTCCGATGCTGATGTTCTCCTGTCATTGCGAGAAGCCGCGAAGCGGCGACGAAGCAATCTCCTCTTTGCCGAAGGGGATTGCTTCGCTCCCTGCGGTCGCTCGCAATGACAAGATAGCTAAGTGTTCGCATTTTCAGATAGATACTCGACTGGATTCCGAGTTCCGCTTTGCGGCCCCAGAATGACAGTCCATAGGGTATTACACAATTTCTTAACGACCACCTAATAATCACGAAAGAAAGGTGAAATGTACGATGAGCGTCATAGACGATGTGATAAAAGCCAATGAAAGCTATGCCGACCAATTTCAATTGGGCCGGTTACCGATACCACCGGCTCGAAAGCTCGCGGTCTTAGCCTGCATGGACGCCCGCTTGACCATCGAGCCGATGCTGGGCTTGAGTACCGGCGAGGCGCATATCATCCGTAACGCGGGCGGTATCGTGACCGAAGACGCGCTGCGTTCGCTGATCATCTCGCACCATCTGCTCGGCACCGAGGAGTTCATTGTCATCAACCATACCGATTGCGGAATGCTCACCTTCCAGGATAATGAGCTTTTACAGAGGCTGGAGCGGGAGACCCATAAATCGGCGGCGGTTCCCGCCCATTTCCACTCATTCACCAATCTGGAATCCAATGTGAGGCGCCAAATTTCGAGAATTCGGTCTCATCCCTGGATTCCGGATCGCATACCGGTTCGAGGATTCATCTACGATGTGAAGACGGGCCGACTCAACGAGGTGAAATGAGCGTCGGTTGAAATCCGTAGAGTGAAGGCGACCGTTTTAGAGAAGCAGGGATTTCGACGGCCGAAATCGAAGTCTACTTCTCAATGGGTGTGGAATTTCCAATTGAGCTGAAAGCGAGCCGCATTTCAGCGTAGGACTTATTGGAATGATCGGCCTATTGGGAGGCAACTGATGGAAGAAGGCGCGATTCGAGAGCTGCTGCAATCGGTTATCGGCAAGTCAGTGGCTGATAACGTGGAGGTTTATTGGAACGAATTTACCGAAAACTCAACTCGTTTCGCCAATAACGGAATCACCCAAAACGTCAGCAAATCGGAGATTACCCTCAGCGTAAAGGTGGCGTTCGGCAACCACGTCGGCATGGTGCGGACCACTACGCTGGAAGAGGAAGGGCTGCGCGATGCGGTGGCTCGCGCCGAAGCGCTGGCGAAGGCTTCCGACCCCGACACCGAATACATGCCGCCGCCGGAACCCCAATCCTATCCGGATGTGAAGGATTACGATGATCGCACCGCCAATGCGACGCCGCAGGATCGGGCGAACATCGTCCGTAAAGTGATAGAGCGGGCGGAGGCGGCCGGCGTGCAGGCGGCCGGCAGCACGTCGAGCGGCCATTCAGCTTATGCAGTCTCCAACAACAAAGGGCTGTTCGCCACTCATCGCAGCAGCAGTTCCCATCTGGTAGTCACCGCCATGACGCCGACCAGCTCCGGCTGGGCCGCCGCCGAAAGCCACAAGCTGGTGGATGGCGAGACGGAGCGCGTGGTTCAACGGGCGATCGGTAAGGCGCAGCTCGCCCAAGACCCCAAACCCTATGACCCAAGGCCGGTCACCGTCATCCTGGAGCCGTCTGCATTGGCGGAGCTGCTCTCGTTCTTCGGGTACTCGCTCGACGCGAAAGCAGCCGACGAGGGCCGAAGCAGCATGAGCGGCAAATTGGATACTCGATTGGGCGCCGATTTTCTGCACATCAGCAGCCAACCGGCTCACCCCGAAGCCCCTGGTTCACCGTTTTTTCACGACGGGATGGCGGTACCGACCGTAAACTGGATTGAAGGCGGCGTCCTGCGCAACCTGAGCACATCGCGTTTTTGGGCGCAGAAAACGAGCCGCCCCTTTACCGGCCACCCGACCAACTTAATCATGCATGGAGATTCAAAGACTTTAGACGATCTCATCGCCTCCACCGCCGATGGGCTATTAATCACCCGCTTCTGGTACATCCGGTTTGTTGACCCCATGAAAATGTTGCTGACCGGCATGACCCGAGACGGCCTCTACGAGATAAAAGACGGCAAAATCGTCGGCGGGGTTAAAAATTTACGCTTCAACGACAGCCCTCTGCGCTTCTGC
>JAKBZR010000029.1 GCA_021842405.1 bacterium | reverse complement strand
CATCCGGTTTGTTGACCCCATGAAAATGTTGCTGACCGGCATGACCCGAGACGGCCTCTACGAGATAAAAGACGGCAAAATCGTCGGCGGGGTTAAAAATTTACGCTTCAACGACAGCCCTCTGCGACTCTTCCAGCATCTGGTTGAGATGGGCGTCCCGGAGCGAGCGTCCGGTTATCCGCCGGCTATGGTGCCGCCGGTTAAAGCGGAGGAGTTTACCTTTACGAGCGCCACCCAGTTCTAAGAAATTGTTTAAAAGAAGCTGGATACTTCCAATTCGTCATTCCCGCATGGCTCCACTCCAGTGGAGTGGATGGCGGGAATCCAGTCTGATGCTGATATTCTCCTGTCATTGCGAGAAGCCGCGAAGCGGCGACGAAGCAATGACAAGATAGCGAGGGGGATTGCTTCGCTCCCTGCGGTCGCTCGCAATGACAAGACAGCTAAGTGTTCGCATTTTCAGATAGAAACTCGACTGGATTCCGGGTTCCGCTTTGTGACCCCTGTCTGCTCAGGCAGGCGCCCAAGTAGGCGGAATGGCGACCCGGTGGGTGTTACCGTACTCAATCGTTTACCGGTTAAGGACAGAACCGGAGGTGAACATGAAAAGCTGGATCTATCTACTGGCAGCTTTTGGTGCGCTGGTATTGTTGGGTGGAATATTCTTAGCCGTAAAATATGTCTATTTTCCATTCCACCACCTCGAGCAGGTGGCCGCCACGCTTCCCAAGGAGGAGGCGCTGGCTCGAAAGGCCGGAATGCCGCTCACGCCGGCCGAGCTTCAGGCTCCACTGCCGCCGCCGGCCTTAAACGCGGCGCTGGACTACTCGAAGTTGCGAATGATCCTCAAGTTAAAACCGATACCGGAGGCGGCGGACAATGCTATCTCCGATATCGGAACGCGGAATGAAACGGCCGTTGACGATAAAATAGCAAGCCGGCTGCTTGCTTCACGCCCGAATTTATTGGCCTTTATCGTGAAGGCAACTAAAAAACCCACCTGTGTTTTCAATCGGAACTGGTCGCTGGGATCAAATTTGCGATTTCCTGAGTACCGAACGATGAGAGCGGCCTCCCGCTTAATCAGTGCGCAAAGCGTACTGCTGGCCGATAAGGGGCGCTACCGCCGGGCCATTGCCCTGCAGGCGTGCGGATTTAAATTGGCTCGGCAGGCCGCATCGGATCCGGATATGATCGCCTATCTGGTGGGAATAGCGATAGATGGATCATCCTTGCAAGGAATGCAGCGGATTTTACAGACGGCCGGCCCGAATTCGAGGGTGGATGGGGAGATCGTAAAGGTTTTGGAGGACAATCGCCCCCATTTCAGCCTGCACCATGCGCTGAAGGGAGAAATCGTTATGGGGGTTGTGGATATTGGAATGAGTGCAAGCGGCAAGTATCGTTTAAACGATAAATCTACCAGCAAGTCGGACAATTATAATCGTACTGGAATGCCTAAGAATGTAATGGCGAAGGCCGGTTTAGCCATCTATTTGCGGGAAATGCGGCCGATTTACCAAGCCAGCACCTTACCTTACCCGCAACGCCGAGCGATTCTGACTCAATTAACTAACCATCTCAGTGATAAGATGGACAATGCGAGAAAAACTTTCGATGTGGCGTGGATAATTCCCGCGATGTTGCTTCCGGTTTTTAACCCCACAAATAGTGAACTGGAGATGTTCGCAGAATACAGCGTATTGCTGGCATCGAGCTCAGTATTATCGTATCGTGCTCAGCACGGCGGTTTTCCAAAGCAGCTTACGCAAGCCGGCGTTTCGCTGACCGATCCCTTCAACGGCAAGCCGCTGCAGTATCGGCTTCAAGGCAATGGTTTTGAGGTCTACAGCGTAGGGCGCACCGGCAAGTTCAACGGTGTGCCGGCCGGCCGACGAACACGAGGAGAGGCATACTTCATCTATCCACCCGTAAGCCAGGCGAAGAAGGCGCCTCACCATTAGACCGATCCACAATCTGTCTGCCGGCCTGCCGACAAATGGGGCTGAATGTGCTACAATAAAGAAGAAAAACAACGAATCAAGGGGGAGCCCTTAGCTAGCGGATGACCGAAAATCAGACATCTAAAAATGCGGAATTGACTGAATCACCGGAAGGTGAAGCGGCTGAAGTGGAGCAGTTGACCCGGGTGGAGGGCGAATACAACGCCGCTCAAATTCAGGTTCTGGAAGGTCTCGAAGCAGTACGGCGCCGGCCGGCGATGTACATCGGCGGCACCGATGTTCGGGGCTTGCACCATCTCTTCGTAGAGGTCAGCGACAACGCGATTGACGAGGCGCTTGCCGGCTACTGCTCCCTTATTGATGTGGTCCTTCATTCGGATGAAAGCGTTTCCGTCACCGATGACGGGCGCGGCTTTCCGGTTGATATCAACGAGCAGGCCGGTCTGCCCGGCGTTGAGCTGGCGCTCACTAAGCTGCACGCCGGCGGGAAATTCGATAGCGGCAGCTACAAAGTCTCCGGCGGACTGCATGGGGTCGGCGTCTCCTGCGTCAACGCGGTATCGGAGTGGCTGGAGATCCACGTCAAGCGAAATGGTAAGGTTCACCGGATCCGCTTCGAGCGCGGCGTAACCACTCGAAAGCTGGAGGTCGTCGGTAAGTGCAATCCGGATGAGACTGGATCGGTGGTGCGATGGAAGGCGGATCGCCAAATTTTCGGTGATTTACGCTACGACCCGGAGCGCATCACCCGGCGGATTCGGGAGCTTGCCTACCTGAACAAAGATGTGACCATCACCTTCACCAATGAACGTGACGGCACCCCCCTCCAATCTTTTCACTATACGCAGGGGCTGGCCGCCTTTGTGGAGCACTTAAACGAGGCCCGCAGCGATCTGCATAAGCCGATCTACTTTGGCGGATCCCGGGATAGCGTCATCGTTGAGGTCGCCATACAGTACACCCAGAGCTATAACGAAACGGTGCTGGCCTTCGCCAATATGATCAACACCCCGGATGGGGGCACTCATCTCTCCGGCTTTCGTACCGCTCTCACTCGGGTGTTGAACACTTACGCTCGCAAGATGAACTTTATCAAGGAGAAGGATGCCAATCTCAGCGGCGAGGACACCCGCGAAGGGCTTACCGCCGTCATTTCGGTGAAGCTGCCAAACCCCCAATTTGAATCACAGACCAAGGTCAAACTGGCCAACATCGAGGTGGAGGGCATCGTAAACTCGCTGGTTGGCGAGAAGCTGGCCGATTTTTTAGAAGAAAACCCGCCGACCGCTCGGCGCGTCATCGAAAAAGCGCTGACTTCGCAGCGAGCCCGCGAAGCGGCCCGTAAGGCGGCTGACCTGGTGAAACGCCAGAGCGCGCTGGAGAACCTCTCCTTGCCGGGCAAGTTGGCCGACTGCAGCGAGCGCGATCCCAGCAAATGCGAGCTTTTTTTGGTGGAGGGCGATTCGGCGGGCGGCTCCGCGAAGCAGGGCCGTGATCGGCGCACCCAAGCGGTGCTGCCGCTGAGAGGCAAGATCATCAATGTGGGCAAAACGCGGCTGGATAAGGTGCTGGAAAACGCGGAAATCCGGGCGCTCATCACCGCATTGGGAACCGGCATTGCCTACGGCCAGGAAGATGAGAACGGCTCCAACGGTGAAGAGCGAAACGGTAACGGGAACGGCAACGGCCTGCCTCATTATAACCTGAATAAGCTCCGCTACCACCGGATCGTCATTATGACCGACGCCGATGTGGACGGCGCCCACATCCGCACCCTGCTGCTAACCTTCTTCTGGCTCTATATGAGGCCGCTGGTGGAGGAGGGCTATATCTACGTCGCGCAGCCGCCGCTCTACTGCATCAAGATCGGTAAGGATCAGCGATATTACGCGCAGACCGAGCCCGAGATGGAGAGCATCCTGAAAAATGTGCGGCGGAAGGATGTCACCGTGACCCGTTTTAAGGGTTTAGGCGAAATGAACGCCGACCACCTGGCCGATACCACCATGTCTCCTCAGAAGCGAAGGCTGGCTCAGATCACGCTGGAGGATGCGCTGGCGGCGGAAGAGATGTTTGGTATTTTAATGAGCGAGCGGGTTGAGCCGCGCCGCGACTTCATCATCGCCCATGCCAAAGAGGTCACCGATCTCGACTGGCACTCCTGAAAACCGGTTATTTCAGGTCGGAGGAACGGCCCTCCTTATCGGCGATCTGATCGGCTCACAGGAAGGATCCACTTTTCAAATACCTCCTCTTGATTCAACCAGGCGTTGAAATCCCAAGATGATATCAAAAGGCGTCCGATCAAAGATCAATGACTGGCTTCAGGATATCCTTGAGGAGGAAGTGGCAGGGAGAACTTGAGGCATGGAAGACCAGGCGACTGGATGACATTGAGGCAGTCTACGTCTGGGCTGATGGTGTATACGTCAAAGCAGGGCTTGAGATAGATTCAGGAAACTAAACGCATCCGAACTGCTGACGGAGGTCTACAGGGGTGTAGAGTTCAGGGACGGGGTGAGGGTCAAGAAAGAGGTCGAAGAACAGCTTGAAAACGAGGGAGGACTGCCGCCTGAAAATTACATTTCAAACCTATTGACAAGACCTCGGATCGTGGCTCACTTTCGTCTGGATAAGAGCAAATTAAAGAATTCTCTGAGCACAAATGTGAGTAAAATGCCCGTGCGGTAAGTTGAAAGTTGGTTGGTGGTAATTGGTATATTACGCCGCATTGGAATCTTTTTCAACCTCCCAACCCAACGCCGCCTTCGAAGGGTATTGGCGAAGGATTGGGTATCCGTGGTGGAGCCGGAAGAAGCCCCATTGCACCATCCTATCACACAGCAAGAGCGTTGTCCTCTCAAACCTCGTGTCTATTTCCTGCTTCCGGTTCCAGAGAGGTAAATCGTCCAATCCTCACAATCAGAGGGACGTTGAAAGGTGACTGTTTTCCCGCCAACAATCGAACGAAATGGAGTCCAACCTCCGGTTTGGGGATTAAAGAAACGATAATCGAATTTACCCATTATACCGTGGAGGTTCAATACAGCCTGGGCATCCTTGGGTATATAAGCGATATACGCCTCTGCGCGCCGAGCCAAACATGAATTTACCATGGGATTGCTTATAATTTCATGATGCGGAATCATCCATGCGAATGTATGCTGAGTGTCCTGAATGAATCTTTGGAGATAGCCATAATAGCGAGCTGTATCTCGTTGAAATCCTCTCCTTACCGTCCAAAAATCGGTTGTGAACCCCCCAAATCCAGCGGCTCCTCCCGTAAAGGAGTTCCATGCGGCTATGCGTAGTTCATACGAGGAAGCATGGCATAGCTTCGGACCATCCGGATCCTCCCAGGCGGGATAGCCATGTCCAACAATCTTCGCCACGTTAAGTTTGATTTCAGAGGAATTATTTGCATCGTGCTGAGACCATCCTTGAAGAACACCCTGCGCCTGATTGTAGCCTCCTCCGTTGTTCTCCTGAGAGACCGGCTTGTCGGTTTTCGTTTGTATGTATTGAATTACCGCCTTATTCCATGCGGAATTCGAACTGAGAAGCTCATTGCCAAGCTCATAAAACACATTGTCAACAGTAGTGAGTTCGCTGCACACCTTGTCAATCACCCTTTTCTGAAAATATCCTATGCCATCCCCGGAAATAAAATCTCCAACCCTATAAAACCCCTCGGGAGAATCGGAATAGTCTCCGGAAGAGTAGAATTTTTTGCAATGGTTCGCAGGGTTCCAAAAGGAGTTTTCATAACCAAATGATGCGCCCCCCTGCATACGAAGATCCACACCGTCGAAGATGGAGAGATGCGCGATGAAACCATGTCTCTTGGCGTAATCGCACTGTTCTTTAAGACCCTGCCAGAAGACAGTATCCCACTGTTCTAAATCCACTTTCCAGCCCGCCTCCGTTTTCACGTATCGAAAGGGAACGGGAGTGGGAACTCCGTTCCAACTAGGAGGATGCGTGGAGGCAGTCATGCGGTTTACTCCAAGACTGATACGGATATAGTTCAAACCATAAGGAGTTTCCAGCCTCATCATTTCCTTGTATCTGGATGGATGGTCAATAAAATAACCGTCGGGAACCGCCGCCCAATCATAATAGCCAATCAAAAAGAGCGGTTTGCCTCGGGCGTCCTGATAATATCGACCGGATGGATGCAAACTAACACCGATACCATGTGTGTCGGTCACCAACGGTTTTGCAACATTCGCTCCCGCCCAACCCCATTGGGATAGAGCGCTGTACAGGTAAGCTCCTCCCATAGCATTGATGCTCTTATGAAAAAATCGCCTTCTGGTAAGCAAATTCCAGTTCCCTCCTTACATAAACCCCGTACTGCTTCCATTATGAGCCGAGGTTCGCATAACTAACTCAATTAGGCACTGCCCTAACTTTAGTTGAAAGTTGGTTGGTGGTAATTGGTATATTACGCCGCATTGGAATTTTTTTCAACCTCCCAACCCAACGCCGCCTTCAATATCCACAACTCCCTGCCTCTGAACTCTCAGCCCCTCCTCGTCGCAATCGAGGCTTGCTGACTCGAATCTTTCGATCCGATACCGATACCACTCCATCCTGATGTCCGTGATGAAGGACCTCTCCGCCCGGCTTGCCCTGATGACGCTCACCGGCTACATTGGCGGCCGAGATCAACAGGATCGCTTCAATGGTTGAACGTCCGTCCTGTCTGCGCGCGGGTCGCCCGCACAGGCAGGAAGGTATTCGGCCAGCTCGCGGCTTTCCTTTCAACTATGGATGGCACAACGCCTCCAAAACGTGAATCATTCCCACAAATTGAACTCTTTTCGCCGCATGATTAGGCTAGACCGGCGTGGTACAATAGGATATCGTTCCTAAAATGGCGAGAGAGTAGGTGAAGACAAAATCCGCCCGTCTCAAACCAGGATTCCATTTCAGCCGCTCCTCAGTTGTTTACCCATTTCGTCCTTCAGAAAGGTGCAAGGGATGCGTAGATCCGTTCTTGTGTGCGTAGCCGGATGGGTAGCCGCTACCTCTTTCTCCCTCTTATCCGTATCATCGTGGGGATTGGCGCCGCCCAACGCGGTTGAAGCGATCGCTCAATCAGACCACCGCATTCGGATTTATTGGGATCGCTCACCTGGCGCAGTGGGATACGAGATTGAGCGGAACGGTCAAGTCATCGCCCATGCGCCCTCATCCGAAAACCAATATACAGATCGCGGCCTCGCACCAGGAACGAACTACCTATATACGGTTTTAGCGGAAACCAAAAATGGAGCGAGCGTCCCCGGACGGCCCTACCTGGAGCAGACTTATAACATTCTGCCGGCAAGCGCCCACTTCGACCTGATCGTGGTGGCGGCCAATTCTGCAGGGGTGGCGGCCGCCTACACCGCCGGCCAATGCGGCCTCAAGGTGGCATTGCTGGAGGAGACGGACAGGCTGGGCGGGATGCCGGCCAACGGGCTGGGGCAAACCGATATGCGTTACCGGCAGCACGCCAACGGCTTCTTCGAGCAGTTTCGGCGCCGGGTGCAGGCCTATTACGGCGCCCGCTATAGCGATGGAATGCAGTATCAACCCCGGGTGGCGCAGCAAATCATTAAGGAAATGCTCTACCTCGCCCCCAACTTAACGATTTTCCGCAATACTCGGGTTGAAAAGGTCCGCACTCACAACAATGTGGTCACTGCGGTCTTGGCCCACGATACGAATGCCCATCGTTTCGGCTGGCTCAGCGCGCCGCTCTTCGTTGACGCCACTGATTGCGGGGATATTGCAGCTTGGGCCGGCGCCCCCTTTCATATCGGGCGAGAGCCGAGATCTAAGCAGGAACCCCATAACGGCTTCATCTATTACGATCGCGCCACCGATGAGCGATTGCCGGGCAGCACTGGAAGGGGGGATAAGCGCGTTCAGTCCTATGCCTATCTCATTACGGTAAAAAAATACCCGTCCGGTACCAACCACACCATTCCCAAGCCGAAAGGTTACAACGAAAAGGATTTCATCCACGCGCTTCCTTGGAAACAAACGTGGGCTTACCTTTACGGCCGCCTGCCCGATGATGAGTTCGAAATTAACCAGCATCCAGTGGGCAATGACCTGCAAGGCATCAATTATAAATATCCGACCGCCGGCTACGTCGAACGGGCTAAAATTGCGAAGCTATACTATTATCATGCCCTGGACTACCTCTATTATATCGAGACGGCACTGGGGCATCCCAACATCGGGCTGGCCACCCATGAATTCCGAGATAATCGCGGCATGCCCCCGCTGCTCTACGTGAGGGAAGGGCGCCGCATTATGGGGTTGGAGATGCCCAACGAGTGGCAGATCTGGGATGCACGCCAGTACATTCGCCCAAACGGCATCGGCATTGCCGAGTATCCAATGGATTCCCATGCCGCGCAGCCTAAGAAGAACTGGTCACGGCCCGATTTTGGGGAGGGCGAGTTTTATTTGCCCCAATATACGCCATGGAGCCAGTTGCCTTATGGCGTAATGCTCCCTCGAAAAGTACATAACCTGTGGGTGGCGATGGCGGTTTCCAGCACCCACGTCGCCTTTGGAACTTACCGGTTGGAGGCGGAGCGGATGTCTTTCGGCGAGGCGGCCGGTTTCGCGGCCTATATCTGCCACCAGTATCACCTTTTGCCGAGAGAGGTGCCGGTGCGACTGCTTCAGCGGCTGTTGGAGAGCCGTCACTACCCCGAGCCCGATTCGCCGGAAAGGGCGCGAACCTTCATCTACTGGCACACCGACATTCGACCCTTTGTAAGGCATTATCGGGAGATACAGTGGGTCTCCACGCGCGACATTTTTGGTTTTGAAAAGCCGGAGCCGCTACCGAAACCGCCGATTCTTCCAAGCCACAAACCGCCGCTAGGCGTGCCGTTTAACGCCGATAAGCCGGTGACGATTGGCGAGGCGACGAATGCGCTCAATCGGATGGCAGCTCGAATGCTCGAACGCAATGGCATCGCGCGGGTATTTCCCACGCCGGCCGATCCGAGTGCGCTCCTCACGCGACGAGAAGCGGCTGATATGGTCGTTGCGCTTCGCACCGGCAGCATCTTTACCGCAAAGGAGAAGTTGCGAATTGCACGGCTGCCCTGGGACGCGGCGATCACCTTCTGGCACATTCGATCAACCCGCTATTCGCACTATGTGGATATCGCGCTCGGCACAACACTGTCCGATGAGGTGGAGGCGCTTTACCGCCATGGCATTGACTCGCTAGTATGGGATGGTACAAAAGCGATGGCAACTTCTCCCGACCCCAGCCGGTTTCAATTGCGGTTTCAGCCGCAAGCGTATCTGACACGCGGGCAATACGCTGAAACGCTCTATTTGGCCTCGGTGGGCGTCGGGCCCCTTTTCTATGACGATCAAATTGACGTTCCATGGTTAAGACACAAATAGTTGGATTGTGCAAATTGTATGATGGATGGTTGAGAGAATGAAACGTTCTCCTTTAATGATATTGTTTGTCTGCGTCTTCATTGACTTGCTGGGTTTCGGACTGATCATTCCCTTGCTGCCGGTGTATGTCAAGTATTTTGGTGGCACTCCAACCATCAGCGGTTGGATGGCCGGCTGTTATTCGCTGATGCAGTTTCTATTTGCGCCGTTGTGGGGCAAGCTAAGTGATCGGGTGGGGAGGCGGCCGGTTATCATCGGCAGCCTGATCGGGTCGGCCGTATCATTCACCCTCTTCGGGTTGGCGAATTCATTGTGGCTGCTCTTCGCCGCTCGGGTGGCCGGCGGCATCCTGACTTCGGCCGGGCTGCCCACCGCCATGGCCTACATTACCGACAGCACCACCGCCGAAAATCGGGGGCGAGGCATGGCGATGATTGGGACCGCATTCGGCCTCGGATTTGCGACCGGTCCCTGGCTGGGCGGAAAGCTGGCCGAGCATTTCGGGTTGGCCGGCCCCCCATTTTTTGCCGCCGCTATGGCAGCGCTCAATTTTTTCTGGGCCTTGATCGCACTGCCCGAATCGCATCATGAGCGGAAAGAGGTTCCCCACGTTTCACAATGGAGCCAGTTTCAGCGCGCCTTTTCAATTCCGGCGCTGGCCGAGCTTTTTGTTCTGTTTATCGTCGTCAATTTCGCCTTTTCAAATCTGGAGGCTACGTTGACCTGGCTGTTAATCGGCCGATTTCACCTGGTCGAGAGCGATGCGGCCTCGTTGGCTGGTCAGGTATTCGGGGTAGTGGGCGTTACGGTGCTGGTTGTTCAGGCGGCGCTGATGAGCCATCTCTGGCGCCACATCCCCTCCAGTCGAATCTGGGGAAGCGGTATCATCGGCGGGTTTGCAACCGGATTTCTGGTTTGGGCCATCTTGCAAACGGCCGGACCGCTTCATACCGGTTTGATCGTGCTGGGCGTCATTTTGTCGCTTCCGACCGGATTTCTGCTGATGGCCGGCATGATCGGATTGATCAGTAAATATACCGGTGAGCGCGGACTTGTCATTTTTGGCGCGCTGGTAATGGGGATCACATTGATCTGGATCGGGCATGCCACGATTGTCTGGCTGATGACCCTTTTAACCGCAATTTTAGCGGTTGGCGATGGCTTGCTAAATCCTTCTCTCTCCAGCTTGATCTCGCAGGCGGCGCCTCAGGCGGAGCGAGGCAGCGTAATGGGGGTTCAGCAGGGGCTGGGAAGCCTGATGAGAATCGTAGGGCCGGTCGTTGGCACCTGGCTGTTTCAGCATGTTGGTATGCCGGCGCCCTACTGGCTGGCCGGCATTTTAATGCTGATTGGCTGTGGCTTGGGACTAAAAGTTAAAGCACACCCGGCGACGGCGGAAAGCCATTAACGAGCGGGTGGTAGCGCCACGGGGAATCGAACCCCGGTCTGCGAGCTGAGAACCCGCCGTCCTGACCCCTGAACGATGGCGCCCCATTCATCGAAGTAAAAACCGTGTGCAAGTATACCCGAATGTCCACATCAGCGGCAAGATTTGCTTAGCCTGGTAAGAGTTCAGTTTTGTGGGAATGATTTTCGCGTTCGACCCCACCCCAGCCCTCCCCGCTTGCGGGGAGGGAGTAGATTATTGCTATAGGGGTAAAAGCCTGCTGCCTAAATTACCCAGATCTGAACTCATTCCTTAACCTGGTTGGAGCCGATTCGTTATGATCGGTTTTTGCGGTGACTGGCCTCTTTGATGTCAGGTGATCGAAACAGGTAGCCATAGAGAGCGACCGCGGTGAGTGCGGCGAAGGTGAGCCGAACCGGTGCTGAGAGCGTGGAGTGAGACAGAAATCCCTCGATGGTGCCGGCGATTACCAGCAATGGGATGACGCCGAGCACCATTTGAACCGCATCGCGACCCGCTATCGCGATCGCGTCCCGCCGGCGGTACTCGCCCGGCGCCAGAATAGCCTGCCCCAGAAGCAGTCCGGCGCCCCCCGCAATGAAGATGGATGTCAGCTCAATGATACCGTGAGGCAGGATTGCCGGCCAAAAGGTAAGGTTTTGGTGGACTTTTGAAATCTCCAGCACGTAGGCACCCAGCATGGCCCCATTTTGATAGAGCATATATACCGTAAACAGTGCGCCCGTGATCCCTCCAAGGAAAGCCATAATTGAGATATATATATTATTGGTCATGATAAAAAAGGACATCGCCTCGCCCTGTGCGTTGCTGATGCGATGGGTCACGCGACCGGTCTCCCAATGGCGAAGCCACTGCCGCGGAGCGCCGCCGACAAAAAAATCGAGATTCCGGGGGTCATGTTGTGTCATAGCGGCGGCAAAGATGGCCGACAGGATGGTGATCCCAAATGCGACGAGGACATAGCCGATACGCCGACGGACCAGCGCCGGAAATCCCCATCGTATAAATTCGATCATGCCGCGCCAGCCAGCCGATTCGGTCTGGTAGAGCAGGGCGTGCGCGCGCCCGACCAGGTTGTTCAGGTAGATAATCAGGGGTTCGCTGATCGCATGGGCTCGGGCGTATGCAAGATCGGAAGCGGCGCGGCGGTAAAGCGGGCCGAGCATCTCCAGCTCTTCACGGGAAAGTTTGTGCACCCCTCGCGAAGCGCGGCAACGGTTGACGATCTGCAACAACTGGTTCCAGTTCGCCTGCTTTTTTAACAGGAAATCCCTCTCATCCATCCGGAGTCACCGTTCATAAATGGTAGATACGTGCCGAATGTAGATTACCCCAAGGGGGTGTTGAAAAAGTCGCTGGATCCCGCTGCTTCGTCATAATTCCGCGCGCAGCGATTTCAATATTTCTCGGGCGACCTTCATGGCTTGCGCCCGGTGGCTGATGAGGTTCTTTTCCGCCGGCGGCAGCTCCGCCATATGAAGGCCCCGCTTTGGCAGCAGAAAGATAGGGTCGTATCCAAAACCGTAACTACCCTTCATTTCGTATGCTATGCGCCCCTCGCAAATACCTTCTGCGTGCTGTACATGGCCGTCCGGACCGGCGATTGAGATGGCGCAGTGAAATCGGCACGTGCGCTTTGCTTCCGGCACATCCCGGAGCAGGTTCAATAATTGGCTCATCTTTTCCGGCCAGGGTGTATCTTCGCCCGCAAACCGGCGCGAATAGAGGCCCGGCGCCCCATTCAGCGCATCAATTTCAAGTCCGGCGTCGTCAGCGATGGCCAAGCAGCCGGTGGCTTTGGCGGCAGCGACCGCCTTGAGGGTTGCATTTTCAAGATAGGACGCGCCGATCTCCTCCACTTCGGGTTGAGGCGGAAAATCGGTTAAATATTTTAACTCGAACAAGAGATCATCCAGAAAGGTGGCCATCTCCCGCCCCTTTTTAAGATTGTTCGTTGCAATAACCAGGATCGGATTCAAAAAAGTCTCCTCCTCCTTGACCTGTGAAGAATGATTGAATGATTTAAGAGGTTGTTGAAAAAGTCGCCGAAGCCCTCCGTTTCGTCACTCCCGCCTGCCTGCCGCAGGCCGGAATGACGATCCAGGGGTGTTAGCGTATCTTTCAACATCCTCATACGTGGCTCATTCAGCGGGTGCAGTGATCATCCAAGAATCATCCCAAGGCTGCGGTAACGAAAGTAATACCACTTTTCCCTCTCATTTCGTAACCGTGCGTGAGTGAGAGCCGTTCATTTTAGCTAATCTAAGGTCGGCGACTACAAATGCCAATATGCTAAAATAGTGCGATGATATTTTCGACGGCACTGTGAACGAAATCGGGTTAACCGTTTGAAAGTGGAGCATTTGTTTGGAATTAACCGATAAGATATATAGCGATTGGGATAAGCTTGAAATTGCACTGAATCAAAGAAGATCGGCTGGGGAACGTATCGTGGCCACCAACGGATGTTTCGACCTGCTCCACCTCGGCCACGTTCGCTACCTGCATGCCGCCCGTGAACTGGGCGATTGTTTGGTGGTAGGACTGAACAGCGATCGCTCGGTTCGCCAATTGAAAGGGGTCGGCCGGCCGATTAACCCACAGGAGGAGCGGGCGGAAATGTTGGCCGCGCTCAGCTCGGTGAGCTACGTGGCCATTTATGATGAGGAGACCGCGCACAACCTCCTCAAGAGGATCCGCCCCGATATCTATGTGAAGGGCGGTGATTATACTCCGGGTGTTATTCCGGAGGCGCCGCTCGTCCGTTCGATGGGGGGGAAGGTGGTGGTGACACCGCTGGTTCCGGGGCGAAGCACTACTCAGATGTTGGAACGCCTGGCGGCGGAAGAGCTGGCAAAGCTGATGTGTGAAGAGTAGAGTAGCAGGCTCCCAATTCCTTGTCTCGTGTACAACGGCATTTATTACACCGGTCTTAATATATTTGACATTATGAATGAATTCTGTTCTCTGGATAATTCAGTTGGAAGGTTTTCACCCCTGTCTCCGCTCCAAGTTTGGAGAGGGCAAATATTCCCTCCCTTGAGGGGGTGGATTAGGGTGGGGATGGCTACCGATGGTGCGATGCTCATCCCAAGAGAAGTGAATTCTCATGTGTCTATTAATAAATGTTTTCAATAATCACTATTTGTCAGAGCTAGTGAAGCAACATCTACTCGATGATCAAAGCGCAACGCTACCAGGATATAGTAAAGAGATTCGAGCGGCTTAACGTGGCCGTATTGGGCGACCTGATGCTCGATGAGTACCTGTGGGGTCGGGCAACCCGTATCTCCCCGGAAGCGCCCGTTATGGTGGTCGAGGTAGACCGCGAGACCCATGCGCCGGGCGGCGCCGCCAATGTGGTCGCTAATTTAATGGCGCTTGGCGCCCGGGTTCGAGTTTTCGGAGTGGTGGGGAAAGATTTAGCTGGAGATCGTCTGGTGTCTGAATTGAAACACCACGGGGCTGATACGGCTGGGATCGTTTTTGATCCACAGCGCCGAACCACTCGAAAAACGAGAGTGCTGGCTCACAATCAACAGGCACTGCGGATTGATCGAGAGGAGACCGATGCGATTGCCGATTCAACCGCCGAGGGGCTGATCGGGAGATTAAGCCGTGACCTGGACGATTGCGGCGCACTCCTTATTTCAGACTATGCGAAGGGCGTCCTCACACCGGTGATCGCCGCAGAAGCAATCAAGATTGCCGGTCAGAAGGGTATTTTACGCAGCGCCAATCCCAAGCCGATCAACGCACAATTGCTTGCCGGCTGCAACATTTTGAGCTTTAATCAGCTCGAAGCGGGCAGTCTTACCAGCGGCCCGATTGACAGCGATCAGTCGGTCAGCCATGCCATTCATCAGCTCGCGCGCCGTTTAGAGGTGGAGACGATAGTCATCACGCGGGGCGCGTGCGGTCTTTCGTTCGGAGGGGCGTCGGGTGACGCTCATCACGTCCCCGCTCATCCGGTGGAGGTGGCCGATGTCGCCGGCGCCGGTGATACGGTCATTTCGGTGATGACAATGGCCTTGGTTGTCGGTGCGAGTCTGGAAGAGTCGGCGATCATCGCCAACCACGCGGCGGCCTGTGTCGTTCAGAAGGTGGGCGTTGCTACGGTAACCATTGAAGAGCTGCTCAACGACTGGGACGATTAACTCTAGCAATAGGTAGCGTTTTGGAGATTTCAACACGGTGGTGAAAACGGTACCGACCAACCAGGAGAATTCTGTAACGGAAAACCCCTCTTCATCAAATCGCAATGTGCTTTCACTGGCTAAAGAGCTCTGGGGGGCAACCCGTCCCAAGCAGGCCATCAAGAACCTGTTTGTTTTTGCCGCTTTACTCTTCACCAACAATTTAACCAACTATCGCCTGCTTTTCCTGACATCCAGCGCGTTCGTTGCATTTTGTTTTGTCTCTTCCGCCATCTATCTTGTCAATGATGTGATGGATCGTGAGCAAGATCGGCTTCACCCGGAAAAACGATTTCGTGCGATCGCATCGGGCGTGTTGCCGATTTCAGTTGCGCTCTTCGCCGCACTGGTATTGGGGGTAGGGGGGATTGCCGCTGCATTCATCATCAACTTAAGTCTCGGCATCGTCGCCGCCGCTTACGTTCTGCTGCAGACCAGCTACTCCTTCTGGTTCAAGCATCAGGTGATACTGGATGTGCTGGTCATCGCGGCCGGATTCGTTTTACGTGCGGTAGCCGGCGCGGTGGCCATCAACGTTCCGATATCGGCCTGGCTGCTGGTCTGCACCTTTCTACTCAGCCTATTTCTGGGGTTCGGCAAGCGCCGCAATGAGATCGTGATGCTGGCCGGCGATGCCGGCAATCACCGGAGCACGTTGGATCATTACTCGCTGCCGTTTTTAGACCAGATGATCGCAATTGTATGCGCAGGTGTCATCGTGTCCTACTCTTTCTACACGATCTCCTCTCCTACGGCTGAGGAGCACCACTGGATTTTAGTCACATTGCCCAACGTGATCTACGGCTTGTTTCGGTACCTCTATTTGATTCACCTCAAACACCGGGGCGGCAGCCCGGAATTGCTGGTGCTGGAGGACCGGCCTTTGCAGTTAAACCTTATCCTATGGATCGCTGAAGTGGCGATCGCATTCCAGTTTAAGTAGGCTTCATCGTGGGTGGTAAGTTGCAATTCATTCGAGCGGAAAGGGTGAAGGATGGCGATTGATTTCAAGATATTGGTAACCGGCGCGGCCGGAATGCTCGGCACCGATCTATGCGAGGTGCTGCGGCAGGCCGGGCATACGGTTATAGCCACCGATGTAAGACAAGTGGACAAACCAGTTGATTTGACCAATCGAGCAGCGGTGAGGGATTTTTTATTGGGGGACAATCGGCCTCGAGTGGTAATTCACACCGCCGCCTATACCGATGTGGATGGCTGTGAGCGCAACCCCATTCTCGCTTACCAAGTGAATACCGACGGCACCGAGAACGTGGCCGCGGCCTGCGCCAAGCTTGAAATTCCGCTTTGCTTGATCAGCACCGATTTCGTGTTTGACGGAACCAAAGGCGAGCCTTACGTTGAGTCGGATCATCCCAATCCGCTCGGTCATTACGGCGGCAGCAAGCTGGCCGCTGAAAAACTGGTTCAATCGCTTTGTAAACGGTTTTGGATCGTTCGGACATCCTGGTTATTTGGATTTTATGGACGATGTTTCCCGCGCACCATCATCGAGGCGGCCAGGGTGCGCCCGGAGCTGCAGGTCGTGTCGGATCAGTATGGCTCTCCGACTTACACCGTGGATTTGAGTCGCAAGCTGGAACGAATCGTGAGCGGTGAGAGGTATGGGATTTATCATGTGTGCAATGCGGGTACCTGCTCATGGTATGAGTTCGCGCAGAAAACTCTGGAGCTAGCGAGGTCAGCCGGCATATTGAATAAAGAGACCTTGCTGAAACCGATCCCTTCCAGCGAATGGCCAAGCCCGACTCGCAGGCCGGTCAACTCCGCTCTACGGCGATTGGCGCTGGAGATGCAGGGAATGGATGATCTGCGCCCCTGGCCGGAAGCGCTGAACGATTTTATACATCGGATGGAGTGAACGAATTGCACATCATTTCCAATTTATCGAGAGCACGACGAATTAACGTACTCTTTCCGTACGCCGATTGTTTGAGGCGTTTGAAAAGGAACCTGTTCTGGCGCTTGCTGCCGTTTTGTCTGCTGCTGGCTGCCCCGAAAGTGTCGCTGGCGCGGCGAATCCCGCCGGTGAGCGTGCGCTCGATGAACGATGGGCGCGCGGCCGAATTGCTGATCTATCACCGGGTAGTGCTGACCGTCCGAGCGCGCAATGAGGGGCTCTCTCCGGTTAAAAGAGCCACCATCGCGGCCAATCGTTTACGAAGGGCGCTCCAGCGCGGCAATATCGCCAACCAATTACGCATCAGCGGACGTAATCCGGTTAGCTTGAAGATCGGTGAGAACCTGTTGCTTTACGTGACTCGAAATGAAGCGGAGAAAGCAGGCCGCTCGCCAATCGGATTGGCGATGCAGTGGGCCGCTCAGATTCGGCGGCTCATCACGCTTCCGCCCATTCGTCTCTCGGCGAGCCGGTTGGTCATTCCGGTTGGTGAAACCAAAACGGTGCGGGTCGGCGGATTCGATGATAACGACTTCTCAACCCATCTGGTTTTGGGAAGCGGTCGGCTGAGCCTCAATACAAGCGGAAAGATAATTCGTGTGTCGGCCAGCGGCGCCATAGATGGCAAGCTGGTGGTGAGAAGTCCTGACGGAGAGGCGGCCTGTTTCATCGTTTCCCGCTATTATGCGGGGGAGATCACGGGAGTGGGTCATGCCGAGATAACCGGTAATCCAGCACCGGCATCGGTGCAGCGGGTGGCGGTTTTAACGGCGATATCCCCGATTGTGAAGCTACGACCGCATGCTGGGTGGAGACCGGTCTCCATTTCCGCCCTGCATCCGATCGGGCCAGGCCAATCCGCATGGGCGGATGTGAAGGTGGAGATGAGAGGAAGCGGCAATTTAACTCGTACCGCAAACGCCAGGGTGGAAATCCGCAATCTCGTGCTTCAGCGCCCGCTCCTCTCTTCACTTTTGTATAGCAATAATCCGGAGCGTATTTCCAGATACGGCGCCCTCTACTCCGGCCCTTTGCTGGCAGAAGGCACAACCAGGCTCCTTTATCATCACATCAGCGCGATCAACCGGGTAATTGGTTTCAGTGTGGTGGTCGTCAATCCAGAGGAAAAGGAGGCCGTTTTGCAGGTGATCAGCGGATCGGCTGCGCCTCAACACTTCGCTGTATGATCCGGATTCAGCGCCGGCCTGCGATTCTTTTCGAAACAACAACATGGAATCGGAATCATCGTCCATTTAGCAGCCAAATCGGAATTGCCGCTGGTGGTGCAGCGGGTCGGGCCGGGCGATGTGGTCAGCGGCATTATCCAAGTCCGCCCGATTAAGAGCGGGTCTCAATGTTACTTAACGGTGCTGGCCACCAAGCCGGGTGAATTGCCTCATAATAGTTCATCGAGCAATTACTGGTTGAAATCAATTTCGGTGGCGGCCAGCAATCGGCAGCAAAACGCTTTAGCCCGCACGAGTGATGTCTACGTCAGCCCCAATCTTTCGATCAGCGCCGACTACACGGCCGGCCAGCACTGGACGTTCATTTCGGTTGGAGATGACCCGGTTCGAGATGCGGACGGTAATCACCTCAATGGCAACTATGGGGTCACCTATCGCATACAGCTTACATTGACCAACCCAACCAACCGACGGCAAGCGGTAAGTTTGATGTTTGATCCCGGAGCCGGCCCAGCCGCCGGAATCTTTGCCATTAACGGCCGAATTTATGTGGTGCCGCCAACCGTACCGCCACACGACTACCGGATCACCTCCATCCATTTGAAACCCAATGAGCATCGAACGGTTGATATCGAAACGTGGCCGCTGGGTGGTTCCTCTTATCCGATCTCGGTGGTGGTGAGGCAATGAAACGCTGCTGCAAGCGGATCGCCTGGATCGTTCTTGGGTTTTTGACGATCTGTCCGGTTGAGGCGGCTCGATCATTCGACATCAGCCGCGTCCTGACCACCGATCTCGGTTTGGAAGGACGCGTTATGTGGGTGGATGGCGCCGCAAATCTAGCTCGAACCACCAACGCGGCCGGTGTCGCTGATATGGTATCACGTTGCAAGGCCGCCCATATCAATTTAATCGTGGTGGATGTGAAACCGGTGGTGGGGCAGGTGCTTTATAATAGCCGGATCGCAACCCACTTAACCACCTGGAAAGGCATCCATTACCCGAATTTCGATGTCTTGCAGGCCTTTATCAACGATGCGCATCAGGCCGGGATTGCGGTGGCTGCCAACTTCAACGTATTTTCCGAAGGCCATAAGATGTTTGGAATTGGCCTTGCCTATCAGCGCCCTCAGTGGCAGTCCATCGCTTGTTTGCCCAACCGTACCTTGATCGCAGCCGATGGCTCAAAGCTGCCCATTCGAACGCCCGGTGAGCCATCCGATCCATCTCGGCCGCTTATCTATCAGCAGGACGAAGAGCTGCCCCCTTTACAGTCCGGTAAAACGAGCCTGGCGGTTTTGATGAGCGATAATCAGCGGGTTGAGGGATATGTAAATCCGTCGTTGTGGGGGGCCGGACGGCTACAGGCGTCGGATGGAGGTCAGATTTTATTGCTAGGAAATTCGTATGCAAAATGGGCAGTGAACAACCTTCATCCAGGAGATAGAGATCGGTTCAGATTGCAGACGCAGCTCGTTCCAATCACTCAAGCGCCGGATGAGCGGATTGCCGCTTTTGTAAACCCGATTTTACCGGCCGTGCAGGCTTACGAGTTGAGCCTAATTAAGGAGGTGGTGAGTCATTACGACGTGGACGCCATCGTGTTGGATCGGATGAGGTACGCCGACATTTATAACGATTTCAGCCCTGCGAGCCGCACCTCCTTTTCACAATGGACCGGCCATCCGGTGCAAAGTTGGCCGGGAGATGTACTCTCCTACAACCCGATACCCGGTGATCCAATCATCCGGGGGCCGCTTTTTAAGCGATGGCTGCAGTGGCGCGCCCTTCAAATTCAACATTTTCTGGGCAAGGTGGTTCAAACCGTCCATCAAATTAAACCGCAAGTGCTGGTGGGGGCTTATGTGGGGTCGTGGTACGGCGATTACTACCCGGTAGGGGTTAATTGGGGCAGTCCTCGTTATTCGATACATTTAAACTGGACTCCTGACGATTACAGTGAGACGGGTTACGCCGATTACCTCGACTTTCTCACCACTGGATGTTACTATAAGGTTCCAACCTTACGGGATGCCCAGATGATCGGCACCGATCCCGATGCTACGGTGGAGGCGGCGGCCCGTCTCTCAGAAAAGGCGGTGCACAGTGCCACTTATGTGTACGCTGGGATTTATCTGCAGGATTTCGCGGGACATCCAAAGCGATTTGCTGATGCGGTGAAAGCGGCAATTCGGAATTCACAAGGAGTAATGCTTTTTGATATCTCGTACGTTTACGATTATCACTGGTGGCCGATTCTTGATCGCCTTTTTGCAAAACCGGTTGATGCGCCTCACGAGCATCTCAACCTGTTGGCTCAAATCAGGTCGGCAGTGGCCGGCTCGACCCCGCCAAACCAGTAGCGGGACGACCGCGCTCGAGTTTACCCACCGCGTCACCCTTTTTGCCATTTCGCTTGTCCTGCTGATTTTTCCGCTAAAAAACGCCGGTGCGGCGACGGCTGCCGCCCAGTACCGGATTTTAATCGAGAATACTCGTTTGGGCGCGGTGGAAGCGAGCAGTGACGGCGGGAAAAGCTATTCGTTGATCGGTCGGGTGACGCATCCGGCCACCGGCACCGTGATGGGATCGCCGAGCGCATCGGTCGAGATCGTTCGAAGCGGGAGCCACGGCATCGCGTTGAGCGTCGGCGATGGTCGCTTGATCCGCATTTTACCGAAAGGGGATGCCAGCCCCGACGACTCCGCACTGGTCACGAATTGCGCTGCCGGCAACGCTCTCTTTGGCCCGCTGCTGCCACTGCAGGCGAATCAGGTGTATGTATCCGTCAACCATTTGAGCGTGCCGATGCCGGCCGGGTATATCCCCCGCGACGGGGACACGTTGATCATCTTGGTGCAATCGGCGCGAGCCGCACCGACTGATATCGCCTCCCGGATTACGGAGGCGGCTGCCGAATACACTCGTACCGCGATTGCGCGATGGATTAAAAAGGGTAAAACACCGGTTACCGGCTATTTGACGGTGGATGTCCAGCTTAAAAAAGGCCTATACCCAAGCGCGTTAACCTTCTCGATGGATGGCTCGATGTTCGCCTGTATGAATACCCCGCCATGGCGCGCAAAAGCAGATACCCGCCCCCTTACCGATGGGGAGCATTTGCTGGAGATCAAGGCGCTGGACGCCAACCAGCGGACCATCACTGATATTAAAAAGCTCGTCGTCATCCAAAATCATGAACTTCCACCTCCATGATTTGAATGCGCGAGCAACTCAACTTGGTGCAGAATGAAATGATAAATTACTGTGTCTTCACCCAAGGTTCCGCATTGGAGTTGCAGCGGGGTTGTTTTTCAATCTCTCGACCGGAATGCTTCGGGATTTCATATTTCGAGAAATAGTTCTGCAGCCGATTCGATAAGTCTACCACTTCGGACTGATATCGCGTGTCAGCGATGCAATTAGTCCGCTCGCGTGGGCTCTCGATAAGATCGTATAGTTCATCCGGATAGTGACCGTTAGGACCGGGGTAGCGCTGGATGAGCTTGCAGGTAGCGCTTCGAATCATTCGAGCGTTTCCGTATTCCCCAAAAATGGTGTCCCGCCAACTTGTACCGCGATCACCTTTCAGCAAGGATAGATAGGATGCGCCCGGTGAGTTAATCGTCTTGGAAAGCGTTTCTTCCGGCACCGCGCCCGCCGCATCCAGCAGCGTTGCGTAGAGATCGCATTGGTCTGCCAGCGCCTCACAAACCAATCCGGCCGGCAATCCGTCCCTCCAAGAGATGAGGCAGGGCACGCGGATCGATTCTTCCAAAAAATTTTGTGGAATGGTGGCGTTGCCTTTGGTATGCAGGCCGTGATGGCCGTTCATGTGGCCATGATCGGAGGTGTAGACGATCAAGGTATTATTCAATTCATCGGCGCCATCCAACTCATCGAGAATGCGACCCACCTGATCGTCTATAAAGGAGACCGCCGCGTAGTATTGCGCCAGACTCTCTTTCATCGTTTGCGGATCGCCTGACCAGGCGAAACTCGCCTTGCCATGGCACTCCGCAAACCGTTCTAAAGGAATATCGCTGAAAGTGGCGTTTCGATAGGGTTCAACAAGCCGCTCCGGTTGCAGAGTGTGGGGGGTATGGGTATTCACAAAGCTGACGAACAGGAAGAAAGGCCTTTGCTTGTCTCGCTGCCGAATGTACTCGATCGCCTTGTCGGTGAAGGCGACCGATTGGTACCCGTTGTAAGCGGCTATCTTTCCCTGGTCGGAGAAGCTAATTTCACCCTTGTGGGGATATTGAAAGGAGCCATAGCTGAACCACCGGTCGAACCCAGGATGAGGCTCCCAACTATGCCCGCAGTGCCATTTACCGATCATCGCGGTCTGATAACCGGTTGCTTGCAGCAGCATACCGATGTTGACCTGATCTTTAATGCCCGGGTGCCGGCGACCGATTTCACTGGGCTCGTGTATCCAGTCATGAATGCCATGCTGAGAAGGAAGACGTCCGGTAAAAAAGCTGGCGCGAGCTGGAGAACAAACCGGTGTAACGGTAAAGGCATTGGCCAAGCGCACGCCTGACTTCGCAAGGTAGTCCATCGTCGGCGTGCTAATTTCGCGGTTTCCATAGCAGCGTGCCGCCCATTGAGCGTGATCGTCGGTCAGAAATACGAGCAGATTGGGGCGGTCAGCCATTGCCTTGCCTGTTCGTTGAGATCAGGGTGAACGGTAATCAGTAAATCGCAACCTCGGTATCTTTATCAAACAGATGCGATTTGTCCATATCCAACAAGACGTCCAACGTATCTCCGGTGCGCGCGCGGGTTTTGCTGTCAATCATCGCGATCAATGGAACATTGCCTGCCTTGAGGTACATCTCCACGTCGTTACCCAGCGGTTCCACCACATCCACGTCAACCTTTACGCTATTGCCATCGCCCTGCTTAATCAAGCCCTCCAAATTGCTGTCGTAGATGTCTTCCGGTCGTATGCCGAAGATGCACTGCTTACCCGCATAGTTCGGCAGATGATCGTACTGGCTCGCCGGTAGAGTGACCTGAAATCCGTCTGCACAGGCGATGTATTTCCCATTGTCTTGATCAATTGAAACGTTGACGAAATTCATCGCCGGTGAGCCAATGAAGCCGGCCACGAAGATATTGGCCGGATGGTTGTAGAGGTTTAGGGGGGTGTCAACCTGTTGGACCAGTCCGCTGCTCATCACCGCGATCCGATCGCCCATCGTCATCGCTTCCACTTGATCGTGGGTGACGTAGACGGTGGTGATGCCGAGTCGGCGGTGGAGCTTAATCAACTCGGCGCGGGTCTGTACTCGAAGCTTTGCATCCAGGTTGGAGAGTGGCTCGTCCATTAAGAAGACCTTCGGCTCGCGCACAATCGCCCTGCCCAACGCAACGCGCTGGCGCTGGCCGCCGGACAGCTCCTTCGGTTTGCGGTTCAACAGTCCGCCTAGTCCCAGCAGTTGAGCGGCGGATTGCACCCGCTGGTCTATCTCATGTCGGGTGAAAGCGCGGCGGGTGTTGAGTGGCCAAGGACGATTGGCGGGCAAGCGCTTCAGCCGGAGACCAAAGCTCATATTGTCGTATACGGTCATGTGGGGATAGAGAGCGTAGTTTTGAAAGACCATTGCGATGTCGCGATCCTTGGGCGAAACATCATTTACTACCCGGTCCCCAATATATATTTCGCCGCTTGAAGCCTCTTCCAGACCGGCAATCATTCTCAGTGCGGTTGTCTTCCCGCAACCGGAAGGTCCCACCAATACCAGAAACTCGGCTTCCTTAATCTCAAGATTGATGTTGTTGACGGCGATCACTTCCTTAAACCGCTTGGTGAGGTCTCTCAGTACCACTTTCGCCATAATTTCGAATTACCCCCGTAGTTTTAAAGCTAATTTCAATAGGTTTATTATAAGCACCAGAGGCAACCTTGTCAATACGTAGGAAAGGGAAAGAGTTCAGTTCTGTGGGAATGATTTACGTTCGCCCCCACCCCAGCCCTCCCCGCAAGCGGGGAGGGAGCTACGTGTTCCCATATTCCTCCTCCCCAAACTTGGAGAGGGTGCCGGGAGATGAGGCGATTTACGACAATATTGGATGCGCCCTCACCCTGACATTGTATGATTTTAAGGTGTCCGCGAGGTAGTAGACTCATAGAAGGCGACCACCGGCCACCCTGCCTAAGCTGCTGCTGATAGCCTGGGGGAGAGTGCTCAGCAGACGTTAATCGTCGGTGAGGAATCCATCGGCCCCCAGTTCCTGAGGGACCGCCGATGTACCGCAAGGGAACGTATCGTCTGCGCCAGGGTGATCCCTCAGTGACTACCTAATGAGTGTGCACTACCCTCGCACCGACAAATAACCCGCTCCAACCCAAGTCGGCTGAGCTGACCTGTTTTGTGCCGGGGGGCGGTATAAACTTAAAATCGTGATCTGCCAATTTTTGGTTGAATGTCTCATGATTTGGCTCCGCCTCCAGCGTTAACAATCCAAGCGGCGTCGTCGCCGTATCAACCACCTTCAAAATCCGGTTGGTGGCAGTATCCACGGTGATAAGGGTCTGGATTCGATTAACGGTGGCAACAAAGGTCTGCGCAGTTGACGTTTCGGAGGGTGGGGATGAAGGGCTGTTTACGACCGGAGCGAGCTGCCCGATATTCGGCAGCGGAGGTAAAAAGCAGGCCAGCGGGTCTTGGTTGCTGGTTTTAGGCAAAGGGTCGCGGGTATAGACGTTGCGTTTTGGTAATAGGGTCCATTGATGTTTGCCATCCAGCACCGACTTTACATCCACCGCCAGGTAGGAGACTGAAGCCGGCGGTTGCCCATCCGGTTCCATCGTGAAGACCAAGTGGTGGTTGTCTTTCCACTCGATGGATACCCGGTGTCGGATTGGCTGATTCTGCCCTAATTGAAGGGTGATCGTCCAATCAGCTACGTAACCCTTGGCTTTATCGTAGGTTTGCAACGTGCGCTTGAGAGCGGAGTTTTTATCCGCCTGAGCGCTTTGCAATCCGGCTGTGATCTGCAGGGTAATGATCAATGCACCGATTAAAGCGAGCTGCCGTCTAAATTTTTCGGTAAAAGCCGTTTTCTTCATCATTCCCAACCTGATGCGGTTCATATTGTGATGTCAATCTCCTCATTTATTTTACATCACAATGACTGCCGATATGCGGGTAAGAGGTTAGAGTTCAGTTATGCGGGAATGATTTTCGTTCGACCCCCACCCCGGCCCTCCCCGCAAGCGGAGAGGGTGTCATTGCGAGCGAAGCGAAGCAATCTCATTCACCAGCCCTCTACCAGGGTGTATAGGCCAGGATGGAGTACGTGTCGATCAATGGAAGAAACAAGGGTAAATATTAGAGTACACCCGTCAACCCCCATCCCGACCTTCCCCCTGGGAGGGGGAAGGAGCACGGAACGGTTGCGAGGGGGGAGGGTGTCATTGCGAGCGAAGCGAAGCAATCTCTTTCCCCAGCACTCTCACAGTATTGGGAAAAGAGTTGCCTGCCTGGCGGCAGACAGGGAGTGAGGGACTTCTGCCTAAATTGCCCAGAGAACTGAACTCTTTTAAAACGGTCGGCTCAATGAGCTATACGTCAATCAGTGGGAGCGCTGCTGTTTGGGTAGATCAGAGTCAAACCGGTGATATAGACTCTTCCATGGGTCGCTTGACGGTTGGCGCTGTCCAGCAAGAACAAGGTATCCCAATGGATCGGGTAGTGAATGTGGCCGTCACCGGCTCCTCCCCAACATGCCATTTCAGTCGCGTTGCTGAGTGGCATCGTTACGTAGCGCCAGCCCTTCCAGGTAATGGGGCCGGCACTCGGTTGAAATGTCTGGTTAGTCGCATCGGTAAATCGCAATCGCGGCCAATTTCCACTTCCATCGCCATAAATCCATAGACCGTAGGCGATTGGCTTGCCCTCAATCGGCATAAGCGATTGGGGCGATACCCTTAAAAATTTCCAGCCGGTCGCGTATTGGTAGTCAATCCGGAGCGATTGCGGATACCCCACCACTGCCTCATCCGGAGACGGCTCAATCCTCATGCTGATATGGGCTTCAACCTTCGGATCCCCATCTGGCACGATCGTAAAGTCAGACGGCTGATCTCCGACCGCGCCTTCCGTTACGGCTGAAATTGGCCGGTAAAGATAGCTGTGCTCCGGTAGGACCGAAAAGCCGCTGGAACTGATCAACCGATATGCGATGCGGTAATCTTGTCCGGCGGGCGGGGCCTCTGAAACTGGCAGGTAGATCGTCGCATTTTTTTCACCGGAACTCAGCTTGACCGCCGCGAAAGCACGCTCCAGTTTCAATCCGTCGGAATGAAGGATGAGCAACCGTCCGATAAAGGGGTCGCCGCTGGGATTTTGAACCGTTGCAACCAGCCGATTCCCGGCCAATATCGGGGGCGTGAGGACCAAGGGGTTGCTGGCGGCTACCATCACCGGTTGAGCAAGTAAAGGCGATCCGTTCAACACGAGGCTAGCAACCAGATGAACCGGCTTATCGGATCGAGTCAGCAGTTCAAAATAGGCTTTGATGGGTAACTTGGCGCCCGGTTTTACCAAAATGGATGTTGAAGGCCGGCAGCGAACCAGTTGTGGCTGATCGGGCGCTGACAGCGACAGTGATACTTTGGCGGGCCGATTGGATGGATTCATAAACCAGGTTGTGATCGGCTTGCTGGTTCCCGCCCTGACTTCGATTTGAGTGGGGAGACCCGACCAGTTGGACATCTCCTCTAAAGCAACGCTGTGCCCGACCGGTTTTAAGTATTGTGGAGCACCAGATAGTCTAACGGTGAGGGTTTTGCCCGACGCCGCCAACGTTTCCACCCTGTCACCGGTGAGATTGGTATCAACAAATTTCCCTGAACCGACCGGTAATTCAACCGTGTGCGGTTTACCGGTCGTCCACACCGCCAGCGCTTGATGTTTACCATGACTGAAAAGCAGGCAGTAGTCAGCCGCCGATTCCAGTGCGATTCGGTTTTTAAAGGCCATGTTATGAAGCTGAGTGGTTAGCGTTTTAGCCGCCAGGTAGGCTGGCTTTGGGTCGTAGACCGGATTTTGGCCTTCACGGTACGGGTAATGCGTGGTGCCGAAATGATCTTCGGTGTAGTTTGGATCGGGACCGTCATCGTGCCAATCGTACCAGATCGAGAGGATGATGCCGTTGGAAAGGTTGCTCAGCCACATTCGCGCCAAATACTCGGCTTGAAGCTGAATACCGGTTTGAACCGAGGTGTAGCCCCATTCGCTGGAGATGATGGGTATTTGTTTGCCCTTCGGCTCATATTCAGCGATGAGTTGACGAAGCCGTGCGAAATCGGCGGCGGCTGTTTCCGGAGATGAGCCGCGGTAGGGGTGCACCGAGACGGCGTCCCAGTATCGGAGCAGGCCGGCTTTGAAGCACGCTTGCAGGAATCCGAAATCCATCCCTGCCGTTGCCGGCCCGATGTAGTACTCATTGGGTGCGGCCGCTTTTATTGCCTTGCCTACCGCCAGCGCCAGCTTAGTGTACTGTTGGACGTCGGCATGGGGGCTCCAAAAGCCGCCGTTCGGCTCGTTGTACATCTCCCAGAGGATGCCGTGGTTCTTGAAATGCACCACCGCGGCGGCTGCCCACCTGGCGAAGGCGGCGACCGCTTTATCCGAATGTGGGGATTGGCCGTTGTCATAAAATTTATTACTGTAGTCCAGAATGAAGAGCGGCCGGATGTGGTAGGGTGCCAATGCGGCCATCAGCCGATCATAGGCCGAAAAATCGTATTTGCCGGGCGCAACCTCGGTGCTGCCCCAGGCAAAATCCATTCGGATCCAGTGAAATCCGGCCGCGGCCAGCTCCGCCATTTCGCCGGGCTGCGGGTCGGTAAAGTGAATGTTGACTCCGACGCCGTCCGGAACCTCGGGGCGGGGCAGTGGGTACGGATTAGCCGCGAAGGATGGGGGTGCGAAGAGCGTCATTCCGAGCAGAAGGCATGTCCAGATCGGCCATCGAGTGATCAATCTCCATATCTCCTTTCACCAATACAACTTGCTCCATTTCGGTTTTCATCCCATTAACCGTTCCATCTTCCAGCCAGTCTGAGCCGCAAAACCCGGCGCCGAGTTGAGGATTGTGGTCAGATTTAGATTGATATCGGCACGATGATGAGATGTCCGCCGCTGACGGAGAGCAAAAGATATTTTAGATCAAGCTCATAATTCGATATCCGCTTGATTATTTCCTGCCGGCAAAGACACGAGCCCGACGCTAGCCGAAGGGATCCCGCTCATAGGTTTGAGCCGCCTCGCTCTCCGTCTCGTTGAGATAGGCTCGGCAAATTCGGCACAGACCCGATTTGCCCGTTTCGGGAGATCGGCAAAGCAGGCATCGCTGCGTCTTTACCGCGTTTGCCACCACCTTGGGCATCTTCAACACCTCAATCAACCGCTCGCGGGGAACGCCGCCGTTGTCTCCAACCGGTTTCTTGGGCGGCTCTTCCGGCAGCGGCCGCCTGAGGACATTGCGCATGATCTCTTAAGCTCCTGTTCATTTAAACCGTTAATTTGCCGCATAAGGGTTCGGCGGCAGAGCGCTGACCCCTTCCCACTGCGTTAGAAATTCAGCGGTTGCACTCCAACCCCGATCGCAAAGGTCACGTTTCTGGTCCAGGGTCATCTGAAACTGAGTGGTGGAGTAGCCTTTCACCGGTAACCGGATGGTTCGATTATGGTACTCGTTTTTCATATGCATCGCATCGCGCGCCGACAGCATGGTATCCACCAGATGCAGCGCCCGCTGATAAGGCCCTAACAACGCCCTCTCATGCTCCGCCTCGATTCCCATAACCCGCTCCTGCAGCACGTGTGTTCGTGACGGCGTCGGTGAGGCGATTCGCTCATCCAGCATCAATCCCAGATTCGTTCTCTTCAGGTCTTCCGGTGTGTTGTGTACATAGTCATTTTCTTCGGCAAATAGGAACATCGGGTAGTTCGAAATGACGCCGCCATCCACCACATCGTTTTGCTGGTAGATGACCGGACGGTAGAAGAAGGGGATGCTCATTGACATCCTGACCGCATCCGCGATCGGCAGGTCGGGGGTTGTATTTTCGTTGAGAATCAGCACCCGGTTCTGGGTTAGATTGCTCGCCACCACGCTGAGATGGATATGGGTGATGGCCTTCGCTTCGGAAAAGGTCGGAAAAGCGGAGGGCGGCGGTATGCCGTTTATTTCGGCCAGTGTGCGTAACTGGCGGTGAATGGCCTGGTTCATCCAGAGGCGGAACACCTCGCCCTGATAGAGCCCACCTTTCTCCAACCAGTTGAAAAGAAACCGGAAATCCGGCAGCAGCAGAAGACCGTTCAATATCAACCGTGAAAGGCCGCGCTCGACCCACTTTGGAGTAAATGGAAGCTTCACTCGATCCATCAACTGCATCAAAAGACAGCTCTCTTTTTCCTGCTGGGTAATCGCGTCCACGGGCGGATGATCCATAAACTGTTGAAACTGAGTGTTAAAGATCAGCCCTTTAATGCACTCCTCATGCCCCGTTGCTGAGCAGTCGTTCGAGTTTCCGCAAGTTGCCGGATAACCACACGCGATGAGTGAGGCCGTAATCGCTCCGGCTGAGGTGCCGGCTACTCTGTCGTACCACCGCCCGACTTGCTGCAACAAATCCAGAGCGCCGACAAAAGCGACTCCTTTGGCGCCGCCGCCTTCGAAGACTCCATCGTAGTTGAACCCCATTTTCAGCTTCCTGTTTTGCCACTGTCCTCTTAGAGATAAGAAATATGATACCGGCTGGCCTGATTTTTGTGAAATCGGTCATTCCATTAACATGATAATCGGTGTTTGCCTAAATGGCAAATCTTTCCTATTTTTGCACTCCCCCCTAATTCAGGTAAACTGAACGCCGTATCTGGTTTTGAGGCAGCGTTCGTTGAAGCCACTTTCCGGCCTTTCCTTAAGAGAATGTTGAAAAACGGTAATACCAACTGGGTCGTCATTCCGCCTGCCTGTGCGTGTCCGCACGCAGACCGGTCATTGTTTCGCCCCTGCGGTCACTCGCAATGACCGGTGAACATCAGCATCGGACTGGATTCCCGCCATCCACTCCACTGGAGTGGAGCCATGCGGGAATGACGTTGTGATTGAATCCAGCAACATTTTCAACAACCTCTTAACATAAAAATATGAAAATAAAATCGCTTTCAATTATCTCTTTTCATTCCTGGAAAAAGTTGATCCGCAAGGCTCCCACTCGTAGCGGGCTTTCAATTGTATCATTCGCACTCATGTGTGGGTGGATTTTGATATGTCTTCCGGCGATTGCCGCCGTTCCTCCTCCCATCCGCAATGGCTGCAACGTCCGGATTGGCGCTTTTCTGCGAAGTGGAACCGGCCCGGATGGCAAGCTCTCCGCTGCCGATCGGGTCTGGATTGCCCATCATCTCGATATCGTGGCCTTAAATCCACCATCGCTAGCGCCGACTGATTTTCCCGCCATGCAAGCAATGAATCCGCGGCTGATTTGCTTGCTGCGTTTGGATGCCAGCGGCATTGACCCAAGCGGTTCCGACCGAGTCTCTAACTGGCACCCATCGTTACAGAAGTGGGATATCAAGGTTCCCCGAAAATTGGCTGGCCCTCAATATCGTTTGATGAACCCGGCCAGTATGAAATGGGCGGAATACTGGCGAGATGCCGCCGCTCGCCTGGTTGCACGTTACCACGCCCACGGCGTGGTGGCCGATCACCTTCCAACTGATCGTTACTCTCTATTTGATCGAGTCGGCGCTTATCGAAATGAGACCAATCGAGTTAAAGCGACCCGATCGTGGCTTAAAACGGTCAAGCAGAACCGAAACTACATGCTGGTTGCGGCCGCCAATGGCTTTGCAGCGCCGGCCGAAGAAAATACCCCCTATATAGATTGGTTGGTGACGCTGGCCGGCAGCCTCTGGAACGACTTCGATTCGCTGGTCAACGGTGTCTTTGTAAAGGGCTGGCAATCCTGGGGATCAACCGGAACCATGCAAAACGAACGGGATTGGGAAATCAACACCGCTTCCGCCCAGCGATTCTCAAGGCAGGGGAGGGCATACCTGGCCATCGCCTCCTTTAAAGACCAGACAGAACTGGAATCGCTGATCGCCTGTTATCTGATGGCCTATCATACCGGCTGCCGGTTTTCGCTTGAGCCGGTTCCCACGTCGGCGTTTCGCGAGGACGGCTCGATCAGATTGGCCGATCTCAAGGCGGTCTATTACCGATATAATGCGCTCTTCAGCGTCTCGTTGGGACGACCGCTTCGCGACCGCTTCCGCGTTCACGATGGGAAATGGCGCTACTGGGTTCGCCCTTTTGAGAAGGGGATGGTGGTTTGCAATCCAAGCGACCAAAATGGGGTTGTGGTTTCGTTTGGACAGCCGCTGGAGCGGGTGGGCGGCGGCAAAGTGCAACAGCTTGTCCTCCAATCTCACTCGGGGGTCGTACTGATGTACCCTTCCACAAAAACCAAACCGGCCTCCGGTCCGACGCAGAAAAAGGCCACCGACTCGGATTCAGCTACACCGGCAAAAAATCGGTCTTGATTTTCGCAATTCTAAACAATGCTCCGACGTATAAGCTAATAAATATGGAATGAAGGGAAAAGGCTCTCATTAATTTACGATGCTCTCTGAAGAGTGGAGGGAGACCAATTCTTCGCATAGTTAAATCACTTGTGTACCGGTCGTGAAATCGTTGCCTCCTCAATTTGACACTCAGCTTGCCGACGGGTATCATATTAAAGTAAGTGACACCTTTACCTCAGAAAGACGAAGGGAGAGGTATTTTTTTGACCAGAACAATTAAAAGGGGTATTTTTGTCCTCGTTCTCTTGTTAGCGGCGGTCGCCTCATTGAAGGCGGGAGAGACGCTGCGGCGATTGGTCGGCCCGAAAAACGTTGCCCGAACTTACATTCACCAATCCACCACCGCATCCTCCAGCCTGACCGGCTACAGCTCGGATAGCAGTAGCTCCGATTCGGTGGACAACTCGCCGTTTGAGACGTTTCAGGACGTTTATCAGTACGTACGCACCCAGTACGTTGATCCGATCACCCATGTAGACCGCCTGGCCGAAGGTGCAGTGAACGGAATGATCCTTTCGCTCGACAATCCATTGGCCCGTTATATGAAACCTCAGCGAGCCAATGAATATATTGCCCAAGAGAATGGTGCCTATCAGGGAGTAGCGGGAGTTTACACCATTTCTAAAGTGAAAAGGGGCCCAATATTAGAGCGCCGCCTTGAGGTGATGGATGTCGCCCCCGGTGGCCCCGGGGCAAAGGCGGGCTTGGAGCCGGGAGATATCATCACCGAGATTGATCAGCGCTGGGTGATCGCATACGATCCTAGGCTAAGTCTGGATACCCAACCCATGGCTGCAGTGCCTCAAGCGGTATTCGATGCCGCATTTAAGAAGGCCACCAAGAAGCTCATCAGCGGGATCACTCTTACCAGTGCGATGAAAAAGTTGACAACCAACCGCACCAAGCCACTCACCTTAGTCGTGCAACGGGGCGCCAAGTCAATAAAAATCACCCTCACCCCAACCGGGGTGCAGGTTCCAGCCGTCACCAGTCGCTGGGTCAATCCCACTACTCTCTACGTGGGTGTCCACCAGTTCGCGCCGGACGCAATTTCCGAGGTGGGTAGCGCGCTCGATAAAGCAAAAGGGAAAGCCCGGTCCATCATCGTTGACCTACGCGATAATCCAGGGGGAGCCATTACGCCGGCCATAGATCAGAGTGAGCGGGGACCATTCGATGCGATGCTTAAATTTTTAAGCTGGTTCGTTCCGGGGGGGCAGGTCGGTTACCTCGAGCGGCGATCAAACTGGCTCGATTCCCTGTCGGTTGGAAACCACGATGAGGTCGGCACCGCCCGCGTAGTTGTTTTAGTGAATAAGGGTACCAGCAACCTGGCTGAGTTTGCGGCCGATGTGCTGCGAACTCGGTTGCATGCGAAGCTGGTCGGCGATCGAACGTTCGGTCAAGCCATCATTCAAAAGTTCGTGCGCTTGAGTGATGGATCAGCCGTCGTGATACCGATTGGAGAGTTGTTAGTCAGCCCAAAGCACAACTATGAGGGCGTTGGCCTGACACCCGATGTCAAGGTGGCATCCGGATCGTCACAACCCGCCGATGTCGCCTTAAAAACCGCGATACGGGTCGCCAGTGGAGGAGTATGAACCGGTGAAAATGAAACATTACATTCGACGCTTTGCAATCCTGCCGCTGGTTATTGTGCTTTTGTGCGGGTCGTTTGTTTTCGGGTATGCGGGCAACGACCTCATCCACGGCCACTGGCGAGAGGCGGAGCGATCCGGCACGCGCCTGGTTAAGGACATCTTGAACACCACCGGTGTAAATGGCTCCAACAATACTGAACCCTATCAGTTAATGCGAGAAACCCTGGGCGTCATTCAAAAAGATATGTACGGCCCAGCGGTCACGCAAGCAAAGGAGCGCAAACTGGTCTACGCCGGGATCAGCGGCATGCTGGCCACGTTGAACGATCCGTTTACCAGCTTTCTGGATCCTCAGGAATGGCAGAGCATGCAGCAGACCACAAGGGGAGATTTTGAGGGCATCGGGGCGGTATTGCAGCAAAAGGGCAGCGATGTGGTGATCGTGCAGCCGTTTACCGGTAGTCCGGCCGCAAAAGCGGGATTGAAACCGGGTGATATCATCATTCGGGTGAACGGCCGCTCGACCATTGGTGTAAATATTGATCAAGTGGTGAAATGGATAAAGGGCCCTCGTAACACCGTAGTAACGCTGACCATTATGCGGAAGGGCCAGCGGCTCACCAAGAAGCTGGTGAGGGCGTTGGTTCAGCCGCCGGTTGTCACATCCTGGATGACTGGAGATAAGATCGGATACATCCGGCTGGATGAGTTCAATGAGCAGAGCGATCCCCAATTTGACGCGGCTCTTCATCACCTTGAGCAGAAAGGGATGCGCGCCCTCATCTTCGATCTCCGCTATAATCCGGGCGGGTTGTTAAATGTCGCCATCAATGTGGCCAGTCACTTCATCAAAAGCGGCCCGATTGTCATCATCCAAGAGCGGGGCGGCGTGCATGAAGACCTGATGGCTCGACCGGAATATTACGTTCACCGCCACTTCCCGCTGGTTGTATTGGTGAACGGCAGCAGCGCCAGCGCCTCCGAGATCGTCTCGGGCGCGATAAAGGATGATCATGTTGGGACATTGATTGGAGAGCACACGTTTGGAAAGGCGTTGGTGCAGACACTCTACCCATTAAACGACGGGTCGGCGCTTCGATTGACCACCGCGCGCTATCTCACGCCGAACGGCCATAATATCAACAATAAGTATGATGCCGAGGGCAGGATGATATTCGGTACCGGTGGTGTTCATCCCAATATTGTGGTTAAGCAGTCGCCCAAATGGCTGGATATGGATTGGAGCGATAAGAAGGATGACACTCAGCTCCAGGCGGCGCTGAAGTTCCTCCGCGAAAAGCTGCAGCAGCGCACCGCGTCCACATCGCCTGCCGCCAAGTAGCCGCTTCTATATATTGCCGCTTTAAGTTGGTTGTTGAAGATCGCCGCTTCGTCATTCCCGCGAAAGCGGGAATCCAGTTGAGTATCTATCTGGAAATCCGAACACTTAGCTATCTTGTCATTGCGAGCGACCGCAGGGAGCGAAGCAATCCCTTTGGCAAAGAGGAGATTGCTTCGTCGCCGCTTCGCGGCTTCTCGCAATGACAAAAGACCATCAGCATCCCTGCATACCGGTAGGCAGAGGACTGGATTCCCGCTTTCGCGGGAATGACGACTCGATCGGTCAGTTCGGGAGTTATCGTGTTACTGGATTGCTGCATTCGCGGGAATGACGAAGCGGCGGTAAGCCCAGGTGGTGGAATCGGTATACACAAGGGACTTAAAATCCCTCGCCGCAAGGCTTGCGGGTTCGAATCCCGCCCTGGGCACCATTCGTCATGTTACAAATCCGGACTCCCTCCCAACGCACCGGTCCTCTAAACCCTAAAAACCTTTAGGGTTTCGTCCTGTTCGTCATTCCCGCATGGCTCCACTCCAGTGGAGTGGATGGCGGGAATCCATCCGGATTCAAGCCAACCGTCCAATCCACCGCTTCACACATTGAGAGGGGGTATCGAAAGCGGGAACCCACAGACCTGAAATCCCTCGCACTGACTGCCTTCGCGGCCGCTGGACTGAGGTTAGGTATAATGCTGCAATATGATCACTGACCCGCTCGAAGAGATTAAAAGCGCCTCCAATCCTCTGATTACCCAAAAGCGGATCGCCGGTGCGGCCGCCATTATGATGGCCGCTATTCTGGCCAGTCGCTTGCTGGGATTGATCCGGACCAGCGTGGTGGCCGACATTCTGGGGCAGCGATTTCAAGCCGATGTCTACAATGCGGCCTTTATGATCCCCAATCTTCTCTTCTTCTTGATCGCCGGCGGAGCGCTCTCTTCCGCCTTCATCCCGGTCTTCGCCGAATATATCTAGATC
>JAKBZR010000122.1 GCA_021842405.1 bacterium | reverse complement strand
TTCCGATCTTCGGCGGTGTAGTTGATGCCGTCGAAATGGAGCCAAACGCGCCTATTTTGGTAAGATGCCGGCAGCTTGAACGTTTTCCGGTACCACCAGGAGTACTTATTGAGCGCTTCCGGAATCTGTAAATTGTTAAGCCCGAAAAGCGGATCGGGAAAGACGCCCTGCTCCACCAGCGTGGTTAAAACGGTGCCCGGCACGACGGCCTGGCACCAACTGCGGCTGTTATAGTACGGATTGGAGACATCGGCGCCCTCCGCGCGCGTGCCGCCCGGCCCGATCATTTCCAAGTTCCAGCCGCCGACCAGCTCACCATCCGCATTCGGGGGCAGCGCCGGGCCGTTCGTTTTCCGGGCGACCCTCGGAGCGGTCCATCCGGCGGCCGGGGGCCGCTCCACCGCACAGGCGCCATAGACTTCCAGCGAGCTGACGGCGAGGCCGTAATTGGTCCATGAGCGCTGCTTGCAAATGAGCCGCACGTAACGGGCGGGTTGTCGGTCAATTTTTAGATTCAGCTCGCCGCCCACGCCGCTTTCGGTCCGAAATACGGTCTTCCATCTTTTTCCGTCCAGGGAGAGAGCGACCGTGAATCGGATCGGATAGCTCCCCAGCACCACGTCGGCCGGCGTCCAGCGGGTGGTTTGTGGCATCGGGTCGCCGGCTTTGTGGGGGAAAATGAGGGCAATCCGCTCCACGATACACCGGGCTTGCAAGTCCACCTGAATCCAGGCCGGGTCTTGCGGGGCGCTGGTCCACCAGCTCATCCGGGAGCCGTCAACGGCCAGCGCGCCGGGGGTAGGCGCGTAGGCGGTGGAGGAGACCTTCACCGGGCGGCCGAAAGCCATATCCTCGATGGGGCGCTTCGAGAATTCGGTCCGAGCGGTCGCATCGGTGGGTTGCGGGCTGGTCGAACACACCACCGCGCCGCCGACCAATTTCAGAAAATTACGACGATTCATGCGTATAGCCTCTCTTCGCATCCGGCCCTATTCCAATTCCTCGAGCGGCCGGATGATGCAGGGATTTATTTTACTTTTTAGATTAATTTCAAATGGGGACGGCGGATCGGCTCTAGAAAATTCCGCCCCGCGCATGGATGATTAGCACATCGAAGGTGACCGCTACCGCCCAGTGAGCCCCAAACCCGGGCCAAAACGAGCGCACGCGAACCGCCAGCCAGCCCAACACCAACCCGGCAATGAAGGAGCCGGCCATCTCCGGCCATGGCTTGCCGACGTGCATCAATCCGAAAGCGGCCGCCTGGACGACGATGGCATAGGATAACCCAATCGCGCGCGCCAAACCAAAAGTTAAAAATCCGCGATAAAAAAACTCCCAGCACCAGAGATAGAAGCCGTAGGTCAGCTCATAGTAGATGAAATAGTGTAGATTCACGGCCGCAAGCGGTTGCATCGGATAGTAGTTTTGAAAAATCGTCCAACGAGAGGTGATCAGCAAAAGCGGCAACATAATCACATAAAGCAATAGGGCAAGCGGCGCCGCGCGCGTGATAGGTCGCCGAAGGCCGAATTGCGAAAGGCGCAGCCGGGGCCAGAGCATAATCATGAGGACGGGCGCAAAAAGCAGGGCGGTGACATTAACCAGCAGGTACTCCTCCCAGGAGCGAGGCATCGAGCCGATGCCGATTGACCATACCGAATCGGGCTGCATATTGTAGTAAGTCAACAGCGGGGCGATGATGCCCAACCCCAGCACCGCAACCGTGCACCCGATCCATAAATCGCGTCGCCGTCTCATAAAGAAGATTCCCCCTGCAATTTTTTCATTACCGCTTCGGCCTGCCGATATAGCTCGGCCTCGTTGACGCCGGTCACCTTTTCTCCGTCGTAAAGAATTTCACCCTCGACCATCGTCAGGCGGACGTCGCCGGCCCGGCAGGAATAGACCAGTGCTGCAACGGGATCATTGACCGGCACGATATGGCTGCCGTCTAATCGCACGGCGCATATATCGGCCCGTTTTCCCGGCTCCAGCGTGCCGATTTCAGGCTCCAGGTGCAGACATCGAGCGCCCCCGATCGTTGCGGTTTCGAGCATTCGCCGGGCGGTCATTAAATCTACCCTCCGCCCTTGCGCGCGGGCAAGCAGCACCGCAAAGCGCATCTCCTCGAAGAGATCCATCGTGTTGTTGCTCGCCACGCTGTCACTGCCCAAACCGACCCTCGCCTTGTCCGAGTCGTAACACCCCTCCAGCAGACCGAAAAGCGCGGCCCCAACCCCTAGCTTAGCATTGGATTTGGGGCAGTGTACCCAGCCCAGATCGTAGCGCTGAAGCAGTTTGCGGTCGGCGGCCGCCAGTTGAACCCCGTGTACCAGCAAGGTGCGGTCGGAGAGGATGCCCAGCGAATCGAGGTAGGCGATCGAGGTGGCGCCGGGCGGATGCCAGGCGATGCCGCGCTCGGCGTACATCTCGCCGATCGGTCCGCTCCCGTCGCGGAACAATCGGCCCTCATCCAGCGATTCGGCGGCGTGAATGCAGACCGGCAGCTCCTGGCTATTGCAATATTCCGCCAGCCGGCGGAAAAGCTCGCCCCGAACGGTGTAGGGGGAGTGCGGCGAAACCCCGATTTGAATACGGCTGCCCTTAGCCTTTTGGCGGTGCTCCTCAATTCGTTGTTTGAGATCGCCCATGATTGCCTCCACCGGTATGCTTTCATCCATGCCGAACGTCTCCTGGTAAACGATCCCCCTCAGCCCAAAATCCAGCGCGGCGTCGAGCGCCGCCCCCGAATCGGTGGCGTCGGCGATGGTGGTGATGCCGGAGCGCACCGCCTCCCATGCGCCCAGCCGGGCTGAAACCAGCCAATCGTCTTCATCGAGCCTCGTTTTCAAGGTGACCATCGCGCGGATCCAAGGGAAAAAGCTCAAGTCCTCCAGCCGACCACGCATCACGGTGTAGTCGAGATGGGTATGGGCGTTGACCAGTCCGGGCAGCAGGGCGCAATGGCCCAGGTCGAGCACATCGGCGGCACTTGAAGACGGGGCCGGCGTTACCTCAACGATGCGCCCCTCCTCCACCATGACCTCTCCGCCGGCAATGGGCTGGCCGGCGATGGGTATGACCCAGTCGGCCCGGAGGCGGATGGTGGCTTGATCCATTAGAGGGGAAGGCTCCAGAGGTATTCGAGTTGGGATCGGCTCAGGTTTTTGACGTGTTGATCAGCGTAAAGCACATTGTAGCGGTATTGGTCTAGAATCAAACCGCCGTGCCAGCGGCCCGAGGCGTCCATGAGCACATTCAAGTTACTTGGATCGGAGAACGAGGCGTCGCCGGCATGCCGGAAAGCGATCTCGGTACGGTAGTTATAGCTGGTTCCAAAAGCCTGGAAGCTGCTTGGGGAGGCGTTGAGCGGAAAGCCGGTGAAATCCTCAACCTGATAGCCGCTATCGGCGGGGCAATCAAAGATTTGACGGTTACGAATATAGGGCTGCAACACATCTTGTAACATGGGCATGTAGGGTATCTCTTGCTGAAATTGAGGATAACCGTTCCATATTTGCGGCGTATACCGATCGGTCGGGTCTACCGCCCACGGGTAGAGGCCGTTCGAGTCGCTGGCATACATCTCGATGGCCATTCCGATTTGCCGCAAGTTCGAGATGCAGGATATCTGATAGGCTTCGCCACGAGCCGTAAAATAGACTGGCAATATGAGGCCCGCCAGGATAGCAATAATAGCTATTACAGTTAGCAACTCGATGAGAGTGAAGGCAGCCAACCACTTTCTGCGTACCATTGACGCCTTCTCCAATCCGGCATTCTTATCGTTAATGCTCGAAGGATGCCTCAATTATAGCAGTCTGACTAGGTTTTCGCAAACAGGAGGTGAGTTCAGGTTTGCGGGAATGGTTTTCGTTCGACCCCACCCCAGCCCTCCCCGCAAGCGGGGAGGAGATCGGAACGGTTGCGAGGGGAAAGAGAGTTGGCCAATTGTAGAGTTGAGCAATCGTAAGGTGGAAGGCTAAGATTTGTACGGCGTAGTAATCGCCAAGACCCAGTCCGGATCCCTTCCCCCTCCGAGGGGGAAGGTTAGGATGGGGGTCGGCCTAATGCGCTCCCAAGCCCCCCCCTTCTTCTCCCAGGCCAGGATGGGGGTCAAGACACATCGCCCTGTAACACCCGCCCAAATTGCCCGGAGAACTGAACTCTTACAGAGGAGAAGTAATCCCATCTTAGGTAACACTTTAAGTACAATTGGAGATAATGTCTAATATTTAACGTCCCTGTTAATAACTGGAGCTCAACAAGCGGGTAATGCGTTTGAATTAGGGAAATCAGGGGTCTACCGATGGGAGAGTTAGCCGACTTTACCAATCTACCGACCTAAAAAGAAAAGATCACGTGCCCGATCATCCCGGTGCAGAGGTCCACTATGACCCAGAAGCCGGCCGCGAAAAATTCGCCCAGTATCAGGCCCAATGCAATCGGCAGCAGGCGGCGGTAGGTTCGCGCGCCGCCATAGTGCAGCGTCAGCGACTTAATCAGCCAGCCAAGCAGGATCGAAAACCAGAAGTTGATTATCGGCCAGGAGGCGCCGATCAGATAGCCGACCGGGTTGACCGGCCACCAGACGAAAACGTTCCTCAAATAGACCAATAAGAGCATGGTCAGCGCGCCGATCATCATATAAAAATAGGCGAGGGGGTGAGGAGTCTGGCCTTGAGTAACCAGTTGAACCGTCCATGGGGCATAGAGATTATTGGTGTAGTAGGTCATGAACCAGGGATTGAGTCGAAGGCCGCCCCGGGTGTAGACCAGGAAAAGGTAAGAGGCCAGCGAAATCGGAATGGCCAGCACAATGGCAGTCACCATCGCGCCGGTCATCGGTCTCTGCTTTATTCCGCCGGCTTGCGCCGCCTTTAACCCGTGGATCACCCCCGGCATGAGTGGGCTCCGGTTATCCAGCATCCAGAGGTGGTCGAGCATCGTCAGCGACGGCAGATGATCCACGCCGATCCCGGCCGTGCCCACCGAATCCAGCATCAAACCAATTGGCCGGTAGGGATGCTGGATGTAAAGCATGCCGGCTTGCGCGACCAGTCGGGTAGCCACAATCTGCAGCACAAAAAAGAGTAAAAACATGATGAGGGTATTGAGGATGCCGGCGCCGGCGTATTTCCCCCATATTACGATAATGATCAATCCAATCACGATCCCGCTGACCGACTTATAGGTTGCCATCGGAGTTCGTTCGTTGGCGGCGGGATTTTTTGAACTGATCTCGCAACCGTTTTGGCGAATTTTGTACGATTTTTTCCCGCTGCAGGCTTCGGTTCGATTTTTGCGCATCTCAAGGAGGATGGATCTATTTGCCTTCCATATCAGGTAAGCGCCAAAAGCAAGAATGCCGCCGATCATCTGCTGGCCCACGAACTGGCGAACGGGATATGCCTGCACGAAGGGTGGTGAGAAATAGCCCAGTCGGGTGATGATAAGTTGTTGGGCGAGAAAGAAGAGGTAGCTGAACAGCAGCCCGAACGAGACATCCGATGGCAGCAGATATGCCAGTCCGATGATGCTGAACAGAATGCGGAAATAAAGCGGGCTGACGGCCGCGGCGTACCGCCCGGTCATATATTGATCCAGATCAATCAATTGGATGTTTATCGAAGGAACGCTGGGGTAGTAGCGATTTAATCCGTTGAGAGCGTAGATGCTGAATGGCACCATAAATCCACCCCAAAAGGATGGATTTCGAAGAAGCGGCGGCAGAGGTGAATCGTCGCCATCGTAACGGGTCATCTCGATGGGGAGTTGAATGAGCGGAAAGGTGAGCTTTTCTTCATCCGCCCAGGGACGGTGGAGCAGCGCGCAAAGACAAAAGAATACCAAGTAGATGGCGCCGGCCAGCACCACCCAGAGGGTGAGGGGCAGCAGCCAGCCCAGCCAGGGTATCGCAGCGCCGGGCGGCAGCCCTTGATAAAGCTCTCGTGCCGCCTGGACGCTGGGAGCCAGCATCCAGGCTGGCAGGTGCTGAATGATGGCGGAATGATATTGATTTTCGGGTGTGGCGAAGTAGAGTGGTCCAGCCATATAGGGGATAAGCAGGCCGGTAAAGCCGAACGATGGAATGCCGGCGCTCACCAGCGTCATGCAGAAAATAATGAGCAGCTCGGCTTGAGTTAGACCGTGGCCTAAACGCCGGAGCGGCTCATTGGCAAAAACCAGTATTGCCAGCAAAAAGACGGCGCTGATCGGCAGAGCGGTCAATCCGATCCAGGTGCCCTGCATAACCAGATCGCTGTAAGGCGTGGTGATGCTGATGAGGATAACTGCCAAAATGCCGATGAGCATGGCTCGGCGCGTCATGAAGATTCCTCCGCCTCGTGGTGTAACGCTTCCTGTTTCGATTTACCTAATAGATGACGAAAAAGAGGTGTTACAAATGCGCCGGCCGGCCGCGCCGGTGAATGAGTTCAGTTCTCTGGATAATTTAGGCAGTAGGCTTTTACCCCTATAGCAATAATCAACTCTCTCCCCCTCGTGAGGGAGGGTTGGGGTGGGGGAGCGACTAATGCTGTTATAAATCATTCCCCGAAAATTGAACTCTTTCACGCCGATTCCAGCGGCTTACGACGGCCAACCAGGTTGGATCGCGCAGGCGCTCAGCCGGCGACGGCGGTTGAGCTGCTTTGGCCCCCAATGAAGCGACCGCAAAATTCCAGCAGTCGGCTGCGATATTTGGGCAGATCGCTGCGGTTCACGCGCACATGGCCCGATCGAGGAAGCAGCTCCAGATGGGCGGCGCTGCCCGCCGCTTTCAGCAATTGAATGGCGTCTTGTGGTGAAACGATGCGGTCTCTTTTCCCATGAAACAGTAGAGTCGGGCGCGGCGCCAATCGGCCGATGTGTAAGAGGGGGCCGACTTGGCTTAAATCCATATTCAGCCACGGCTGCCCTGCCTTTGCCACTTGATCAGCGAAAAAAGGCCCAAACCGGCCGAAAACGGCGCGGTATCGCTGCTCGACCGCGCTCTGGAGGGTGGCATAGGCGCCATGGCTCACAACCGCGCCGATTCGTTCGTCTTCAGCCGCCGCCATCAATGCGGCCGCGCCGCCCATTGAGATCCCTATCGCGCCGACCGGCAACTGAGAGGTGCCGTTATCGGCCGCCAAGAAATCAACCGCACCCAGCACATCGTTCATCTCATTGATGCCGAAGCTGGTGAGATTTCCTTCACTTTCGCCCATCGCCCTGAAATCAAAAACCAAGTAATTGATGGGAAAATTTTTTAACAGCCCCACCCAAAACAGCATCTCGCTGCGATTGCTCGGATAGCCGTGGCAGAGAATGAAGTTGACCTCTGCTTCCGGATGCGGAATCAGCCAACCCCGCAGTAAGAGGCCGTCCCGTGAAGGGAAGCTGACTGACTGGAAAGGTAATCCGAGACGGGCCGGCATTTTGCGAACCGGGTGGCGGGATGGGCGGAGGGCGTGGGCGGCGATGAAACGGTAGATACCGTCAAATGCTCGTGACATGGATAGGATTGGATTACCTCTCGATTGATGGGCGATAGCGCCCGAATATCAGCGTCCCGCCTCACTCGGTTACCGATTGCTCTCTACAGCCGCCTCCTTAGGGGAGAGCGGCAGGCAAACCGAAAAGGTGCTGCCTTTATTAATCTGACTTGAAACGGCGACCGTACCCCCGTGTAGATCAACCAGTTGTTTCACCAGATAGAGGCCGAGACCAGTTCCACTGATATTATTGATATCAGCCCGCTCGAGGCGTTCAAATCGGTTGAAAAGTTTCTGGCAGGCTTCTGCGCCGATCCCCACGCCCTCATCTTTCACATGTAGGATTAAGGATCCGTTGTTTATGGCGGCGCTTAGCTGAATCGTGCCGCCATTGGGCGAATATTTCACCGCGTTGCTGAGCAGATTGGTGAGGATTTGCTGTAACTTCTCACCATCGGCCGTTATATCCGGAAGACCGTTCGGGCATATCAATTCAAACTGGTGTTTCGGCGTCCAGGCTGGGTTATAACGGGCGCTTCGAGCCAATTTTTCCAGCAGTGGTTTTATTTGAACGGGCTGGCGGTTCAGGGTTAAAGCGCGCCCGCTTTCCAGCCGTGAGACATCCAGCATTTGATTGATATGCCCGAACGGTCT
>JAKBZR010000028.1 GCA_021842405.1 bacterium | reverse complement strand
TGATGAAAGCGGACGATCATGTTAGCGATCGCCGCCTCGATGTTCCCTTTGGTTGGCCTGCTCACATTCGTTACTTTCGATCGAACAATAAACGAGCATCACCGCGCTTTTCCAATGAACTTTGCGGCGATGCCAGCAAGTTCGGCCTATTATGGCCTTCCAATCCGTTGTCGTCAAGCGCAAAAGCGGCTCATCACGCTGAAAATCACTGGCCGGTGGCGTATAATTAAACCATCATCATTGAAAAATGGAGCAACCGAATGAAAATTCACGAGTATCAGGCCAAAGATCTGCTGAAACAGGCGGGTGTTGCCATACCGGTCAATGCCGGCGTGGTGAGCACACCGCAGGAAGCGCGTAAAGCGGTGGAGCGGCTTGGTGGCCGGGGGGTATTGAAGGCTCAGGTTCACGTGGGCGGGCGCGGAAAGGCGGGCGGTATCAAGGTGGTAAACTCGCCGGATGAGGCCGAGCGGACGGCGGCCGGCATGCTAGGGATGCTGCTGAAGACCCACCAAGCGCCGCAGGGCGTGCGGGTTGAAAAGCTGCTGGTGGAGGCTCCCATCCAGATTACGGAGGAGTATTATGTCGGCATCGTACCGGACCGCGCCAGTCAGCGGGATGTGCTGATCGTGAGCGCGATGGGCGGCATGGACATTGAAGCGGTGGCTGCTTCCAACCCGGAGGCGATCGTGCGCTCGCCTATAGATCCGGCGCTTGGTTTGCCTGATTATCAGATTCGGTGGGCGGTTTACGATGCCAAGCTGCCGGCTGAGGTCGCATCCTCCGTCGTGCCATTCATAAAGGGCCTTTACCGGTGCTACCAGCAAAATGACGCCAACCTGGCTGAAATTAACCCGCTGGCCCGCACGGCCGACAACCGAATACTGGCGGCCGACGCCAAGCTGACGGTGGATGACAACGCCCAGTTCCGCCATCCCGAGTTGGAGCAGTATCGGGAGGAGAGCGAGGATGACCCGATCGAGGCGGAGGCGCATCGGCGCAGCGTGCAGTACGTCCGTCTGGGCGGCAACGTCGGCATAATCGGCAACGGCGCCGGTCTGGTGATGACCACGCTGGACGAGGTGAGCCGCGCCGGCGGCAAACCGGCTAACTTCCTCGATATCGGCGGCGGCGCCAAGGCCGAGCTCGTGCGCAACTCGTTGGAGATCGTGTTGATGGACCCCAATGTGAAAGGGGTCTTCTTCAATATTTTTGGAGGAATAACCCGCGGCGATGAGGTGGCTAAAGGAATTATCGAAGCGACCGAGAAGATGGACATTAAGGTTCCGATGGTGGTGAGATTAGCCGGTACCCGCGCCGCCGAGGGGGCGGAATTGCTGAAAGGAACCCCGCTTATTTCAGTCGAGACGATGCAGGAGGCGGCGCAAAAGATCGTCCAGCTCGTTAACGGTTGAGATCGCTTCGTCGCGAGGAGCCGCATGGAGTTTAAGTCCGACTTTGAAGACCTGGAGCCGTACTACCGCGCCTTTTGGGCCAACGAGACGCTGGATCGGGTTGCGATCTCCGTAACCGCCCCGCGCGGGCCGATTATAGCCGATATCGTGAATTTTTATGACCCCCATGTGGCCTACACCGAGTCGGCCGAACGATTGATCGAGAGCTTCGAGGAGGTGTGCCGCCACACCTTTTACGGTGGGCTGGCTTACCCCTATTTCTGGCCTAATTTCGGCCCCGACGTGTTCTCCGCCTTTCTGGGCGCCGAGCTGAAGTTTTCGGAGGATTCGCACGGCACCTCCTGGGTGGAGTGGTCCGAGCTGCTGCCCGGCTATGATGATCTCAGCCCGCTGGAAATCCGGGACGACAACGCCTGCTTTCAGCGGATTTTGGCGATTACCCGAGCGGCGGCGGAGCGGAGCCGGGGACGCTACCTGCTCGGCATCACCGATCTGCACGCCGGATTCGATGCGCTGTCGGTGGTGCGGGGCGGGCCGGAGCGGGCGGCGCTCGACCTGTTGGAGCATCCGGATGGGGTGAAGGCGGCGCTGCGGGTGCTGTATCGGTCGTGGGAAAAGGCCTATGAGAGCGCTTACCGGATCATCCAGCCGGTGCAGAGGGGTGCTACATGCTGGATCTCGCTCTGGGCGCCCGGCCGGATGTACTCGGTGCAAAACGACCTTTCCTGCCTCATCTCGGCCGCGATGTACGAGGAGTTTTTACTGGAGGAGCTGCAGGCCGAGCTGGACCACCTGGACTACTCGATCTACCACCTGGATGGGGTGGAAGCGCTACAGCACCTCGACCTGCTGCTGGACCTGCCCAAGCTGAACGCGGTGCAGTGGGTGAGCGGCGCCCGGTTCGACGCGGATGGCATCGCGCGCTGGATTCCGTTATTTCGGAAGATACAGTCGAAGGGAAAGGCGATCATCGTCTATCCGAGGGTGAAAGAGATTCCGCTGGTGCTGGAGAGTTTAAAACCGGAGGGGCTGTGGCTACAGGTCAACTGCTCCAGCGAGCCGGAGGCGAGGGAGGTGCTGCGTCTTTGCGAGTGGAGCTGAGATGATCGCGCCTGATGATTTTCGCTGGATGGCGAGCGGGGGCAGGAGAGCGAAAAGATTAAAAGCAAGGGAGGAGCAGTCGGGCCGGTCTGATAGGGACTTGCAGCCCTCAGCGACCGACCGTTTAACGGCCCGGATGCGAAGTTACCGACCCAACCGCTAATCGCTGCGTTAAGCCGACATCGCCGCCTTCATAAAATCGGCTGAGCGCTTTAGCTCCGCTTTGCGATCAGTGCCGGGAATGCCGCATTCCAGCGCCATATACTTGTCGAAACCGATCTCCTTTAGTGCGCGGAAACCGGATTTAAAATCGGTGTGGCCATAGCCCGGCAGTTGGCGATTGCTGTCAGCCAGGTGGACGTGCGATATCCAGCGGCCGGCTTTACGGATCGATTCCGCAATGTCGGGCTCCTCGATGGACATGTGAAAGAAATCGGCCATGATGGCGATGTTCTCGTTTTGCAGCTTCTCGCACACGGCGACTCCCTGCTCCAGCCGATTGATCAGATGGGTTTCATAACGATTCAGTGGCTCCAGCAGCAGCTTGACACCGCGCTTGCCCGCCTCGTTGCCCATCTCATCCATCAGCTTGTAGAGCAGCTCGGTCTCAAGCTGAATGGGGTTCATATAGGGGGAAAGATCCGGCACTCGCGGCCCCCCGAAGAGCGGGACGAAGATCATGCCCACCGCTCCGAGATCGGCCGACGCCGCGAGCAGATTCTTGATATCCCTCAGTGCCTTCTCCCGCTCGCCCCGATCAGAGTCCAGCGGACAGCCGCTGAAGCCGCCGCAGACGGTGCTGGGCTTTATGGGGTGGTTCGCGATGACGGCTCTAATTTCAGCTACCCGATTCATCAGCCCGCTCCCGCCGAATTCGATGCCCTCATAGCCGCAAGCGGCCAGGTTGTCCAGCTTCTCGCGGAGATCGCTACCGGGCGCCATTCCTTCCTGACATGCCAAATGCATGGTCATGCTCTCCCTTCAGACATTTGTTAACCGGCCAAATGGCCGGCGATAGGGGATTGGTTCGATATTTCAGCCCTATCTTCCTGCCCCGGATAGGGTACGCCGCCGATTGTTCACCTGATATACGTAGGCGAGGATGCCGGCCACCGCCGCATAGAGATCGGGCGGGATGATCTTGCCGATTTCGACCTGATGATAGAGCGCCCTCGCCAGCGGAGCATTTTCGACGATGGGAACCCGGTTTTCCCGCGCAATTTCCTTGATCCGCTCGGCGATGATATTTCTCCCCTTGGCCACTACGCAGGGCGCGGGCAGGCCGGTGCCCTGATATTTCAAGGCAACCGCGTAGTGGGTGGGGTTGGTAATAACCACATCGGCTTTCGGCACGTCCTGCATCATCCGCCGCCGGGCGATCTGGCGTTGAAGCTGGCGAATACGCGTCTTAATCAGCGGGCTTCCTTCGGTCTGACGTAGCTCCTGCTTGATCTCGTCCTTCGTCATACGAATGGATTTTTCATAAGCGTAGCGCTGATATCCGTAATCCAGGGCGGCGATAACCAGCAGGGTAAAGCCGGTGCGCATCGCCAGCCGATAAGCCGTATCACCGATGATGCCCAAAGTGGTGCCGAAATCGGTGCGGCTGATGGTCAGCAGGGCCGGATAGGATGCCCAGAAGGTGGAGTAGGCGATGATTCCGATCAAGGTGATCTTCAGTAGATTCTTTAGCGTGTCCACCAGCCCGCGCTGAGAGAGCAGCCGCTGGAAACCAGCCATCGGATTGATGCGGTTCAGGTCGGGCACGAGCGGTTGATTTGTGAAAAGCACTCCAACCTGAGCGATATTTGAAACGATGCCGACCACCATCAGCAGCAATAGAAATGGCCCCAGCGCCCGCAGCAGAGTCAGCCCAACCTGATTCACGGTGGTCGTAAGCTGGCCCGGCGTGATGGTAGGGTCGCCGGCATGCCCAAAGGTGGTCTGAGTGAGCCGCGCGATCTGCTCCCACATACCGCTGCCCAGCGCGCTGTGCAGTGCCCAGACAGCGACTAAAAAGACGATGATGGAGGTCAGCTCGGTGGATTTGGCGACCTGCCCCTTCCGCCTTGCCTCCTGGCGCCGTCGCGGGGTTGCGGACTCGGTTCGATCATCGGTGGCCATCCTTAGCTGCCCGCTGAATTACGGAGGGAGATGCCGGCGATAAGATGAAAGCCGATCATTTCGACGCTCCGACTAGGCTTGGCACCAATCCGGAAATAGAGGCGGCAAGGTGGGCGGCCGCAAAGGCGACCAAGGGGAGCGCCATTGAGACGGTGAGCAAGCCGAAGATGATTTTAACCGGCATCCCGACGATCATCACATTGAGCTGTGGAACCGTTCGAGTGAGGATGGCAAAAGAGACGTCCATCAGAAACAGCACGGCAAGAGCCGGCGCCGCCACTCGGATGGCGATCATCAGCGTTTCGGTGAAAAGGGAGTTGGCGACTGAGTAGAGGTTGATCGGCATCGAAAGGCCGCCGGGTGGAATCATGCGAAAGCTCTGGAGCAGACCTTCCAGTAATATCAAGTGCCCGCCGCCGATGAGAAAAACGGTGATCGCGAGCTGATACATCAACAGCGACTGCCCGGAGCCCTGCTGTTGTGAAATGGGGTTGAGCACGTTGATCATGCTGAATCCCATCTGGATGTCAATCAACTGGCCTGCAATTTGAAATGCGGTGAAGATCAGGTTCACCGCGAAGCCGATAATGAGGCCGATGATCACGTTCATGGCGATGCCGGCTGCAAACATGCTCAAAGAGGCCGGCGCCGCGCCGACGATGGGCGAAATCAGGGGGGTGAGCGCCAGTGAGAGCACAACTGCCAGCCCGATCTTTGCGGGCGCTGGAATGGTGCTGGTGCCAAACACCGGAGCGGACACCACCACCGCGCTGATGCGGCTCAGCGCCAGCAAAAATACCCACATCCAATGACCATTCAGTAGTGAGAGCGCCAACTTGAATCGTCCTTATTTTTGAATCAACGCCCGATGGGCGGCATGTTAGTGAAGACCTGAGTGGTGAAATTGACCAGCGTGCTGATCATCCAGGGGCCGAAGATAACCAGCGCCAACACCACCGCCAGCAGTTTCGGCACAAAAGTCAGGGTGAACTCCTGGATCTGGGTGACGGCTTGAAAAATGCTCACCAGCACGCCGGCCACCAGCCCAAAGAGCAGCACCGGCAGCGCCAGTTGCAGCGCCACCATCAGCATCGAACGGCCTACTTCCAGTGCATCTCCCTGTGACAAGATACATTCTCCTTTACCCGGCTGCCAAAAATAGTCCCGAATTAATGTTTCGCCATTTTCGCGGCGCATGTTTCCGCTTACCGCTTCAACGCAGCCGTATATCCAACAAAAAGGAATCCCTGCAACCAATCATATTTTCACCGAAAGCCCTTTACCAGCGATCCAATTAATAGGGTCCAGCCGTCTGCCAGCACGAAGAGCAGCAGCTTGGCCGGCAATGAGATGACGGTCGGTGGCATCATCATCATTCCCATTGACATCAGGGTGGATGCCACCACCATATCAATCACCAGAAACGGCAGGAAGATATAGAAGCCGATGATGAAGGCGGTCTTCAGTTCGCTGGTTATGAAAGCCGGGATCAACACCGTGAGCGGTACATCGTCCGGCGTGCCGGGCGGCTTGATGTGCGCCAGATTGATGAAGAAATTTAAATCGCGGGTATAGGTCTGGCGGATCATAAACGAGCGCAGCGGCTTCACCGCCCGGTCGGCCGCCGTCGTGAAGGGGATGGTATTGTTGAAGTAGGGCTGCAGGGCGTTTTGATTTATTTGAGCGAAGGTCGGCCGCATCACAAAAAAGGTCAGAAAAAGAGCAAGCCCGGTCAGCACTTGGTTGGGTGGAATCTGCGGCGACCCCAGTGCGCTCCTCAAAATTGACAGCACAATAATGATGCGGGTAAAGGCGGTGGTCATAATCAGGATGGAGGGAGCCAGCGTGAGCACCGTCATCAGCAAAAGCACCTGAAGGGTAACTGCAATGTCTTTACTGTTTTTTGCCGGCGATAGGCCGACCGTCAATTTCGGGATCGGGATGGTGGATTTGACTTGCGCGCTGACCGCCGCCGCGCCGCCGGCGATCAGCATGATCAGCAGTGTCCAGGCGAGCATTTTGGGCGTCGTTGCATCGCGAACGATCCGACCGGTAAACCTCCAGAATTCGAGCGACCGAGTCCTCGGCTGAGGGGGCGTACCGGCGGTCCCATTTGAAACCGTATCTCTATCCCGGGCGGATGAGCGATTTTCGAGTGTGTTAAGCATCATTGAATGAGCGATGGTTATAGCTTGTGTGCGGAGCGGGCGGCTCATTTACAGCCGCATTCCGGGTGACGCTCACCAGTTCGGAAAGATGAGCCGCGATGGCCCGCGCGTCATAAGAGCGATCAACGGTGACCGGCGGTTCCTCCGCTGCGGTTTGGGTTGCCTGCTTCAACGCCTCGTCAAAATGAGAATGTGCCTCCTCTTCATCGCTGAATTCGGTGAGGACGGTCAGCCCGCCGTTCGATGATCCCAGCAGCAACAGTCGCCCGCGCACCTCCACCAGATAGAGGCCGATCGCGCCGATCGGCAGCGATTCAAGAACCCGGATATTGCTGTTTTCCTTCCGCTTAAAGGCGCCTAACTTCCAGCCGGCGAGACTGCGGTTCAATAGTCCACGGCTGGATGCAACATCAGAGTTCGCCCGCTGCAATTTAGGGCTAGCAAGCATGGCGCCGGGGTAGAAACGCCGCAATCCCTTCAACGCCAGCCAAATGAGGGCCAACATCGGCAATAGGTATAAAATCATCTTCCAGCCGGCTGTAATGGTGCTGAATGAGCTGGGTTGAGTGCGATCCACCGGGTCGGGACGGGTCTGCCACAAAGCGGTCTTCTTTTCGCTATGGGCGGCCTTCGCTTTCGGTACAGCAACGGACGATCTATTAGGGTGATATACCGGCTGTATTTTCTTCTCCGCCGGCACCCGATCTAGAGTGCCGGCACTGGATTTTACTGGTTGAGTTTTTAAAAAGCCGGTTGGTTTCGCCGTCTGGGTCGCCGGCCGCCGGTAGGCAGCCTGACTACTTGACCTAGAAAACGTGGTCGGCGCCGGTGGGGTTACGGCCGATTGCCGAGTCCCCATACCGGCATCAAACAGGGGAGCGGCGCCTGATACGGTCGGTTGCGCAGCCAGCAAAACTACCGGCGACAGAAGGCAAAAAAAGGGAGCTATTCGGCGCATTCTCATTTACCCTCGCTTTCCCAGACCGGCCAGCCTCTCATGCGGGCTGACGATCTCGGTAATCCGTATTCCAAAGTTATCCTCGATGACCACCACTTCGCCCTTTGCCGCCAGCTTCCCGTTAACCAGTACATCCACCGGTTCGCCGGCTACCCGATCCAGCTCGACAATGGAGCCGCTGGATAGCTCCACGATGTCCTTGATCAGCATCTTGACCCGGCCCAGCTCCACCGCCACATCGAGTGGGATATCCATCACCAGCTCCATGCCGCGGGGCAGCCATCGAGCTCCGCTGGCCGCTGCGGGCGGGTTCCACGCTCCAAAGTCTGCATCTGCCGGAGGCTGCCTATATTGCGGCTCCGACTCCAGAGAAATTGAGCCGCTCTCCTTTTCTTCCAATTCTTCTTCGACCTCAATCGGAGTGGACACCAGACCGACGAATGCCGGTGTGACGTACCAGGTTGCCAGCACCTCGTTCGCGTTGGGGATATTGATGGGGATCGTGAGGGTAACCAGGTGGGTATCGCTCACAAACGAAGGCGAAAGGGTGATGGTGCCGATACCAGTGCGATGCTCATCGGTGCCGTCCATATCGTTGAGGTCGTTATCCAGCGTTCCGGCGATTGCGCTGATGATGTTGGAAAACACGACGGCCGCCTCTTCCACCTGATCATCGGCTAAAATGGTGGGCGCGTCGTTTATTTCGCCGCCGTTATGGAGATGCCGCATAAGTGCTGCGCTGTCCTCCGGGCAGGTAATCAGCATCTCATCGCTTGAAACGGTGCTGATGCTGAAGCTGGTTTGAAGAAATCGGCCGGTTTGCTCCAGCACATGCTCTACCTCCTGGTAGGCAACCGTCATCTTTCCAATGGATACGGTTGGGATGACTGAAGCGGCCAGCGCACTGCCGATCGCGGGTGCGAGGCGTTCCGCCCACAGCTCAAACCCGGCCAGTTGACCAGTTGATAGTTCCGCCATTTCTACCCTTCCTTCCTTAATGGTGCTTGCGAAAGCCGGTGTAATTCGCCTTTAACCATTCTTGCTTTTTGATCGTCAATCATATCCCTCTCCAGTTAAGCAGCCACGAGATCGGCGGCGGTATCGGCCGATACGGCCGGCCGATTGATATGAATCGCAATTTTTTTACCGCGGGTTCCGGCCCGCCCCTTGAATTTAACGCTGTTGCCCACCACCACATCCACCTCGTCGTCGGCTTTGCGGTCCAGGATGATATGATCTCCCGGCTTTAAATCCAGAAGCTGTGAAACCGTGATTTTTGAGTGGCCCAGCACCACCTGGCAGGCCACTCGTGTCATCCCAATATTTTTTGCCAGCGATAAGGTGCTCTGCGAGCTGCGCTTGCTTCCGCCTTCGGCGAACCAGCGCTGAGCCGAAAACTTCGCGATAATCGGTTTAAACACCAGATAGGGGACGCACACGCTCATCGCCCCTCTCAAGTCACTCACCTGAATCTCGAAAAGGATCGAAACGACGATGTCATTCGACGGCACGATCTGGACAAACTGGGCTTGGGTTTCAATGAACTCGCGTCGGGGATTGATATGGGCGATGCCTTCCCAAGCCGCCTTAAACTCCTTCAGTGCCCGTGTCACGATGCTATTGGCCAGCGCCTGCTCAATTTCGGTCAGGGCGGTGACGTTTTTGGCCGTGTTGCCCGGACCGCCTAGCAGACGATCAATCATCGAAAAGACGATCGCCATGTCCATTTCCAGTATCGCCTGCCCGGTTAGCGGCGGCATGCTGAAAACGTTGATCAGCGAGGTGGAAAGGGATCGAATGTACTCTTCGTAGAGAACCTGCTCGACCGATACCAGTTCTACGTGCACCGCGGTCCGAAGATAGGCGGAGAGCGAGGTGGCCAGCAGTCGAGCGAAGGTCTCGTGCATCATCTGAAGGGTGCGAAGCTGATCTTTAGCGAACTTATCGGAGCGACGGAAATTGTAAGGCTCGTAGGCGACCAGTGACTGGGTGCTGTGCTCCACCGCAACCGACGGCGTCTGCGACCAGGCGCTCTCACTGCGATTCGCTGGGGCGGATGTGCCGGTGTTTACATCACTGGCCAGTGAGGAGAGCAGCGCTTCAATTTCGGCCTGTGAGAGAATCTCCGCCAATTTGGGTTACCTCTTTTCGACTTGGATGAGCCGGTTTAAAATTGATTGAAAAGTATTTGGCTTGTTTCATCTTATAAACGCCAAAAGGCGATAGCAACGGACGCCATGCGGATATCCGTATCCGCGCTGGTCCGCCACCTCGCCTCCTGCAAGGACCGATTGATTGATTTTTTACTGCGTCGCAAAGGCGGTGAAATAGACCGCCACTACCGTTGTTTTTCCGAGCGCATGATTGACCGCATCCGTCAGCTCGGCTTTCAGCTTCTCTTTACCCCGATCGGTGCCCAGCGCGCTGAGGCGCTGGGCGGTCAGCACGCCGATGATGGCATCCCGTGCAATGGGAATTTGGTCCTTAAATTGATCGCTGCTGATTCCCTTTTTCAAGCCCAGCGCGATCGTTGTTTTTAAATAGTGATCGCTGCCGTTCCCAACCAGGTTGACCAGAAAATCATCTAAGGTTACAATGGTGCCGACCTCAAGCTTGGATTTACTGGATTTCGCCGCTCGTTTACCGCCGCCCAGCACTATTTTCGCGCCAAAACCAATTAGAACGATTGCCCCTACGATGCCGATCAAGAGCGGAAGCGGTAGCTTCTTTTTCCCTTTCGGTGCCTCAGCGGCATCGAGTTCGGCTTGAGCAGCCACTATCAAGCGTCCTCCCCAGGATGAGCTTAAAACACGGGCCGGATGTTGGGCCGCGTTAATTTACTGGGGATATTATCGGTGGTCTGCGCGTCGCTCTTTAGGGTGAACGGCTTGAGAATTACGATGTCAACCCGGCGATTCCGGGCTCGATTGGCGTCGGAGTTGTTGGGAACCAGCGGGCGGGTATCGGCATAACCGACCGCTGACAACTGATTGGGATTAAGATGAGAATGGTGGAGCAGAAAGCGCACCACGCTGCATGCCCGCGCGCTGGAGAGCTCCCAGTTTGAGGGGTATTGGACGGTGTGAATGGGCAAATCGCAACTATTGCCCTCTATCCGAATGTGGCTCCTCACTTGTTCCAAAACCGAGCCGATCCTTTTCAAGATTGGGAGCGTGTCCTGTTTGATCTCGGCGCTGCCCAGATCAAACAAGAGGTTGTCGGCCAGCAGGGAGATGCGGATCCATTTGGGGGTTTCGGTGATGGAGACCTTGTTGGATAGTTTCGCCTTTTTGATGTAGTTTTCGAGCCCTTTGATCGAGGATTCGAAGGTGGTGATGGAGTTATCCAGCTTGATGACCGGCTTTTTACCGGAATTCGCGCCGCCATTTAGGACGCTGGGGCCGGCCTGACTCAAACCGCCGAATCCGGATCGAACCGAGGTCGCCAGTTGGTTAAACTTATTCTGGCTCATCACCGACATCGAGTAGAGCATCAAAAAGAAGGCGGTTAATAGGGTGATCATGTCGGCATAAGTAAGCAGCCAGCGCTCCAGGTTTTCATGCTCTTCGTGTGCTTTTCGTCTTACCGCCATTGACTATTTTCCGGTGACTTCCGCCAGCGCCTTTCTTATTTTGGGGGCAAGAAAGGCGCGCAGCTTCTCTTCCACGATGCGGGGGTTATCACCGGCCTGGATGGCCATGATGCCCTCCACCATCATCTCCCGGATGACCACCTCTTCCTCGTTGCGCGTTTTCAGCTTGTTGGATATGGGCAAGAAAATCAGGTTGGCTGAGGATACGCCGTACAGGGTTGCGATAAACGCGCTGGCGATGGCCGGACCCATTGAGCCGGGGTTGCTGAGATTGGCCAGCATATGCACCAGTCCCATCACGGTGCCGATGATGCCCAGCGTCGGCGCGAAACCGCCGAATGTAGCGAACAACTGTGCCCCCACCTTATGACGGGATTCCAAAAACTGAATTTCGGTTCCCAGTATCTCTCTTACCAGCTCCGGATCGGTGCCGTCAATCGCAAGCTGGATGCCACGCTGCAAAAACTCATCGTTAAGCTGCTTTACATCATCTTCCAGGATGAGAAGACCTTCGCGCCGCGCCTTTTCCGCAAATCCCACCATCAGCTTGATGACGGCACCCGGATCCTGGGCTTTTCCCATAAAGGCATTCCGAATAATGCCCGGTATGCCGGTAACCGAGTTCATTTTAAAGCTGATCATGCCGGCCCCGATCGTGCCGCCAAATACCAGAACCGCAGCCGGAATGCTGATGAAGGACTTTAACTGGCCCCCCTCCAGCAGCACGCTGCCTATCAAAGCGCCCCAAGCTAAAACAAGACCGACGATCGTTGCCGTATCCATCCGCCGTACCTATCTCCAAAAAATAGAATGGGTGGCTGTCACACTAAGCGCCGCCACCATGCTCAATTCGAATTCCTGCCCGGCCGGACGTCCGATCCGCCAGATGCGGGTGACCCATCGGCTCTTCATATTCCACCGGTGCCGCTTCGGCGCCCTCCAGACGATGCAAAGACATTCCCACCTCTCGGCGGTACTGCTTGATGCGGGCGACCACCTCTTCAACCGGCTCGAGCACCAGCACTTTCCGGCCGGTTAGCATGGTGATAACGGTGTCGGGCGTATTTTCCACGAACTCAATCAGGTCTGCATTGACCATCAGCTCGGAATGGTTAAATCGCGTAACTCTTATCATATCTCCCTCTGAAATGGCGGGTGCCGTTCATTTCCAACACCCGCCATCATCGCTCGCCGATCTACTGCATCATATTGATCACGTTCTGCAGGAGCTGATCTACCGCCGTGACGATCTTGGTATTCGCCTGGAAGCCTCTCTCCGTTACGATGAGATCGGCAAACTCGGTGGAGAGGTCAACGTTCGACATCTCCAGAAATCCGGGATTGATGGTCCCATTTCCGTTGTTGTTGGCCATTCCCACTTGGGGCAAGCCCGAGTTGCTGGAGGCGCGGAACATGTTGTCACCGATCTTTTCCAAGCCGGACGGGTTGGTGAAGGTCCCCAGTGCGATCTGCCCGATGGTGCGAGTTTGACCGTTCGAGAACACACCGGTTAGCAGGCCGGACTGCGATATGGTAAATGACTGCAGGGTGCCCAGCGAATAGCCGTCCTGACTTCCCACCGTTACACTGGAATCGCCGGCCAACTGAGTAATCGAGCTCATGTTCACCGTGACGCTTGCCGGCGTGGTGGCGCCGTTGCTGAGCGGTATGCTCAAGTTTTGCGTTGAGCCGCTGATCAGTTTGCCGTTCGCATCGAAGTAGAGCGGCGAGTTTCCACTGGTCGTATCAGAGGCGACGGTCGAGCCGGCCACCTGTGCGCTCCAGTCCCAGCGTTGAGTCGCTCCGATAGGCGGATTCGATCCCAAGCTGACCCGGTTGTAGTTAAAAGTAACCAGGTGCCCTACCCCGAGGCTGTCGTAAGCGGTAACCGAGGTAGACCAGTTCGGCGGTCCACCGGCTTGACCGTCAGCGACTCCGCCTAGGGTCGAAGTGCCGGCCGTATCGGTGAGAGCGCTGAAGTTAAGCGTAAGCGGAAAGGCGGGTGCCCCGCCGGTTCCCGGGACTTCGGAGGTGTTATTATCGCCTGATTGCCCATTCAGATTGATATCGGCTCCCAGTGAGGCGCCGGTAGACAATGAAGCGAAGGTGAACCCCGACGAAGTGGAGTACAGCTTTGATTTGTTGCCGGTTGAGCTATCAAAAGTGGTAGTGCCGTCAACTTTTACCTGCACGTCCCATGAGCGGGTGCTGCCGGCCGGGGCAGGCGGCGAGGTTAACGGGCTGCCATCTACCGGATTGGAGAAGGTCACCTCAACCGTGTGGGCGTTGCCCATCGAATCGTAGACGGTGGTGGTCAGCGGGCTTGGAGTGCTGGTGGAGGGGGTGGCGGTGCTGTCCAGGTTGCCCCTGTAGGCCACATTGGTTGATGCTTGAGCGACCGCGCCGTCTAAATTGCCCACCATCCCGATGTTTTGGGTGGGCGCCACGCTGGTGAGCGTTCCCAGCGGAATCGTAATTGAGGACGCTGAAGTCACCGGCTGGGTGGGATCAATAACTCCCGATGGGCTGGCCTGATATCCCAGCAGCTTCATTCCGGTGGACGCATAGACCAGGTTGCCGGCGCTGTCCAGAGCAAAGGAGCCGTTCCGGGTATAGTAGATGTTGGAGCCGGAGCCGACCATAAAGTAGCCGTTGCCTTGAATTGCGAGATCGGTATTGTTACCGGTGCTCTGCAGGTTGCCCTGCGTTTGATTGGTGCCGATTGCGCCGGCCAACACGCCCAGCCCAACCTGCAATGGGTTTTGACCGCCCAGAGTGCTGGTTGGACCGGCGGCCGAGCGTAAAGTTTGTGATAGTTGGTCCTCGAAGGTAACATTGGCTGCTCGATAACCCGGCGTATTGACGTTGGCGATATTGTTGCCGATGACATCAATCTCTTCCTGATGGGCGAGCAGTCCGCTTACGCCCGAGAACATCGCTTGTAACATTTTCTTTTGACCTCCGTGTTAACGTTTCCATCCATCGTTCAGGAAACGGAGAGCCTCCGCGCCCTCTAGGACGTCGGTCCGGCTCTTCCGATCTATCTGCCGATTGGCAAGATTACGTTGATTGCCTCACCGATTACGCGATGACCGCGCTATCTATATTGGTGAAGACGTTCTGTTTTAAGTTTTCTTTGTCCATCACGGTAATGACCGTTCGATTCGATATGCTTACCACCATCGCCAAATCATCAACCAGCACCAGCGATTCCTTTGCTCCCTTGGATGCGGCGCGATTGACCGCATCACCGATTCGATTCATCTGAGCCGGAGCCAGTTGAATCTCGCGCGATTTCAACCGCGTTTGGGCGTGCGCCGAAAACCGCAGTGCGCTCTGATCGGACTGAACTGAAGCCAGCATATCAGCAAACGAGCGCTCCTCCAACCGCTTTCGCCCGTCGGTGGGTGATTGCGTCGCTGAAGCGATATTTGCCGGGTTGATTTTTGAAGTGGACTGCAGCACTATCGAATCCTCATCGGGCTAACCGATCGGGCGCTAGCCCCCGGAACCGGTGGCGCTAGTCTGTATCGGCTGCACCTCCGTGACGTTCGTCAGCGGGACATTTGTGTTGTTCGGGCCGACCATCAGATGCACCCCATCCGATTGGAATTGAACCCCATTGACCACCCCATTGACCCGGGTGGAAGCGCCGTTCTGCACAATGCTGGCTGTCACGTTACGCCCTAAAAGCTGGGCGCCCTCCAACTGTGTGCTCGAACCGGTGAGATTGTTAATTCCCTCAACCGTTGAAAATTGAGCGAGCTGCCCCATAAATTGGGTCGGATCCAATGGGGAACTGGGATCCTGATTTTGCATCTCGGCAACCAACAGTTGAAGAAAGTTCTGCTCACCAATCTGCGAAGTGCTGTTGCTGATCTGCGCCGCACTGCTGGCTTGATTGGTTGAGCTGGTTTGTGTTGTTGAGCTTAACGCTGCCGCGTTCACGTTATCACCTCCTTACAGAGCATTGTTCGTTTAATCCAGTAAATAGAAACGATCTTAGTTCCTCCTTTTCATTGATTTCGGCGCCGGTTGAATGTGGTCACGCCAGCGTATCAAGCCGCGAGTAACCTGACGGTGCAATCCGCGACCGCTCAATTGGAACGGCCGGCTCAGTCGAGTGGGATACGCTCAGCGGCCGGACGCCACTACCGCCGGCCGATTCCCTGAAATTCCGCTCAAAGCTGCGCATCCCGCTCTGGGCGAAACCCACCGACACGTCCAGGCTGGATAGATTAACGCCCCGCTGCTGCATCATATTTTGGAGGTCGGCTCTCCCCTGTTCCAGAGTCTGTTTCACCTCCGGGCTTTCGGTGATCACGCGAGCCGTAACGCCGTCTCCGGTGCTCCTCAGCTCCAGCCGGACGCTGCCTAGATGTTCCGGTTTAAGCTGCAGAACCACTTGCTGAGATGAAGCGGCCGAATGCGCCCGATCGATCAGGTCGGCGATCTGGTGGATGACCGCCTGCCCCTGCACGGAAGGGGCCGGGTTGCCGTTCGCGCCGGTGACACCGCTCGATGCAAGGCCGGTTGGTGCAACCGGAGCGGTCACCATCTGGTTCGCGAAACGGTTACCGCCGGAAGCCGATCTCAAAGCCGGCGCTCCATCCGGTTTTGGCGGGTTGGAATCGTGTGCGGTGGGTATCCAGGTTAGAGCGCTGCGATCTACACCCGCAGCGCCGGCGGGTGTTGCGGGGGCGGGCGCCGCTGCCGTGTCGCGGACGTTACCGGCGATTTCAGGGCTGCCTTGAGCGAGCAGAGAGTGGATATAATCGTTCACAGCCGGCCCGGGGTTTGGCACATTACCCAATGCAGGCTTTAGGCTGAAATTGGCTTTGAGCAGGCCGACGGTGGGTTCGCTGGAACGGTTCAATTTTGGTGCTATGGTCGGTAATGGAATCAGACCGGCGGCGCTCGTTAGCTCCGGCCGGTTTGGGATTGCATAAGCATCTGAAATTGCACCCGAAAATGCGCTCAACGAAGGCCTGTTTTCGGACGAGATCACATTTCCCTGAATCGCTACCGGTAATTGAACGACTGCAACCGCTCCCTTCGATGCCGTTATTCCCACGCTCTCGGCCGGCATAGAATTGGACGGTTGGAGTGCGGGTGTATTCTGGCCGGCACCTGCAACGACCGGTGCTGAAATGGGCTGCATGATTGCATCGCTTGACACCGGAGAAACGGGGATGTTGGGTGTCGGGGAGACCGGCCTAGCCGCGATCTTCATTCCGTCCGATTGAACCGAGCTTGTCGATGGTGATGGGATATCCGCTGCTGGGGCGGCCGCACTGGATAGCCCCGGTTTCTGAGTGATTGCCGAACCGCTGGTTGATGCCGTTTCAGCCATCTGTCCGCTGAGAGATCGAGGTTCATTGGGTACGACCGCCGATTTTGTTTGAGAACCCGCTTTTCCCAGGTTTGCAGCTCCTTCCGTTGTCAAAGGGCTGGTGAAAGGCGCGGCGGGCGGTTTCCCCTGAACATCTTTCAAACCGATCGCCGAAGCAACCGGTTCATTTAAAGCCGCTTGCTCATTGATACTCGTTGCGGGCAAAGCCGGCGGCGCCGGGGCTTTTTCAGCGACCTGCGATGCGGACGAGCTTATAATCGTTGCGCCCTTTACTATCCCGGCCGCTTCTTCCAGTGGTGTGATAGGGTCGGATCGTTGGATTACGGATGGCGGGCTTAACGCCTCTGCGCCTGCTGCGGATGAACTTGCCGGCTGAGCGGTGTTGATCTTGCCTGAGGCCGATGGAGTGGTCTGGGCGGTAACGGCGACGGCCTTAGCTGTTTTCAAACCAGCCGTTGCGGAACCCAGAGCCATTTCGGAGTTTGGAAAAGCGGTGATTGACGGCTTGGCCAACGTTAGCTCAGGGATGAAATCGTTCGATACGGGAAGATTGGAAGATTTTGGGCTGTGGGACAGCGCTTGGCCGGTTGTGTTCACTGATTTTAGAGCCAACGGCTTGGCAGCAGGATTAGTTGCTGCCTCCGACGCCAGTCCCACTCTCATTTCTGAGATCGTCCCGCTCTCGTTTTGAGCAGAAAGAGTAGGAAGTGCTTGATTTACGTTAGTTTGCGAGCTGCCGGCGTTCGCTATACTAATCGTTCCCGGCGCCGAAATAAAATCGGAGGTGAGAATGGGAACTGAAACGGCAGCAACCTGAATTTCCGGCACGAAGGAAATAGTTGGCGTCTTCGCTCGCGATTTATCCGGGGATTCTGTTTTGTTGACTTGTGGGCCGAATGATTGAGATACCTCCGGCTTCCCTTCGGCCTTTTGATTATCTGACGCAGATTGGCGATTGCCTCCAACCAACGCCCGTTTGATGGCGGTTTGAGCATCGGTAATGGGGGTTGACCGCGGCGGGAGGTTGTTTGGGAGAGCAGAACCCGGCTGTGCCGACGCCGGTTGTGATGAATGGGAGCCGGTGGGAAACAGACCTTCCAGCATCTGGGCGAAATCGTCCGCTCCGGCCCCGACATCGTAACCGGCGGGCGCTAGCGCACTTTTCGCCGCGCCGCCTTGGCCTACTGCACTATTAATATATGCCGGTGTTGGTGTTGCGTGTTGCACCGGGATGTGCCTTTCTGTTTGCGATCGGAATCACAGTCCCCTTGAACGGATTCATTCGACTGATGAAAGCGGTCGTCGATTCGCTGTCAAATTCGGATTAGGATAACCTGGTAAAATTGTTGGTTGATTGGGATGAGAAATTAAGGGGTTGCGGGATATTCGGTCAACTTTTTCGCGTTTCCTTACTTTACGGTCGGTTGTGATGGATTGGGTGTGATGTGGGCGATTCCACCCCCATCCGTACATGGAATCTAAATTCTTGAACCGCATTCATCGAAAGTTAGAAAGAGGGGCATCAGTGATGCCCTCTTGACTTTTACTTTTTGATGATCGGTATCCAGACCTCGCACCGGTAGTTCACGGAGTTCGGATCTCCCGGCGGATAGACCTCCAGATCGGGCGCATCGGCATGTTCATAACCGGAAGATGGGAGCCACTCCTGAAAGATGTGCCGCCAAACCGCTTGAATCGCATCCGGCATCGGCCCCGTAGAGGTGAAGACCGCCCAGGTATTGGCCGGGATTTGCCGTACCAGGTAATCCTGACCGACGTAGGCTTCGCCGCCTCTGACCGCAATCATATAGGTGAACCGACCGCTCTGGTGGTCGAAGTCGGTGCAGACGCCCAGCATCTCCTCGCGATGGAAATCGGCGCAGAGCTTCTCAAGCGTGCCGTCGCGGCTGCACTCGTCCCAGAACCGCGGGATATGGTCTAAATTTTCATCTTCCTTGGTGCTGACCGTAATCGCCTTTCCAATTGCGTAAAATCCTGCCTGCTCAACGATTTTGTAATCCAACATTTGATCTCCCTTCAACGATTTTCGCAAGGATTTAGCCCGTAAGATGATCATACCTCCAGTCCTTGCAATAATATTCACCCGATCAAACACTTGCATGACCGTTCGATTCGGGCTAAAATAGCAGCAATGATTTAATTACTCTCTTTCGGCACTAGAGCAAACGGGGTGCATTATGACTCAGGACATCATAGATTCACCATGATCAATGAGCTCAGGCATGTAAGAGTTGAGTTCTCCAGGCAATTTGGGCGGGTGTTGCAGGGCGGTGTGTCTTGACCCCCATCCCGCCCTCCCCCTAGGAGGGGGAAGGAGAACGGAACGGTTGCGAGGAGGAAGAGAGGAGTTGATCACTTGTTAGACGCGGGATTCCAATTGCAGCGTAGCGGTCTGCTTTCAATGCAACTATTGACGATCCGAGAACCAGTGATCATTTCATAGCGAGAACCTCACCGTGGAGAAAGATTCCTATCGCTTTATAATTTCAAACCCAGCGCAATCCCCCGAGCTGACGTCGGGGGTTGGGTCGCGCGCCTTCTGGGTTCAGATCGAAACCTCAATCTATGAGCTGCGGGAGGAGATGTTCAGCGCGGTGGGGGAAGATGCGCGCGCCATTTTTTACCGTCTTGGCTTGAAAGATGCAGCGCGGCTGATCGCCACTCAGCCGGAGCGATTCCGCTCTTCATTATCGGCTTCTCTGTTTCAGCAGATCTTAGTCGAAGAGTTTGAGCATGCGGCGGGTCAGTTCCGGGTGCTGCACCTGGATCGCGAAAACGGCACCGCGCTCATCGAGGCCGAGAACTCCTTTGAGGGCTGGGCCTACGTGCGAAACAGCCACTGGCAAAACGAGCCCTGCTGCGATTATATGCGGGGCTTCCTCTCCGGCTTGCTCAACGCTTGTTGGCTAGCAAACAGCCGCGATAACGGGATGGTGCTGGCGGCGGAAACTCGATGCATTGCGCGGGGGGACCCCTTTTGCCGCTTTGAATTGACGCGGTCCAAGATGCCCGATGAAACGAACGGCAAAGCCGAGCTCAGCACCGATTCGGCCGAGCGCTTCCTCCGCCTGCAGCCGGCCACGATTTCGCTGCTCGGCACGCTCTCCACCAGCCAGCCCGATGAGATGCCGCTGCGAATTCAGCAAGCCATTCAGCGAACCCTCGATTTAATCGGATTTTCGCTGGCCGTCATCCGGCTGGCATCTCCCGATCAGCATTGGCTGGAGGCGGTCGGCGCCTGCGGTACAGCGGAGGGAATGGCCGACCTTCGGCGGCCGATCGGCGTGGCCAACTCCATTGAAGCGAGAGTTTTCCACAGTGGGGAAAGGGAGGTGGTTCAACACGCCAACCTGTCGGGCGATTCTTACGCCCGCTTGCTCAGTCAATCCGGCATCCGCTCCTTCGCTTGTCTGCCGATCAAGGCAAGCGATAAGACGATCGGCACGCTGCTTTTCGGGTCTCGGCTGGAGCCCCGCGTTTCAACCCAGGTGATTCATTTTATGACCGGCTTTGCCCATCAGTTGGGTGCTGCAATTGAAAATGCCCGCCTGCTAGAAGAGATGCGCCTCGCGAATTTACAGCTCAGCGATCAAGTATCGAGTGTGAACGAGTTGGTCACCCGACAAAACTATGAGCTGGCGGTATTGAACGACATCGGTGTTGCGGTGAGCAGCTCACTGAATTTAAAGCATACCATGAAGTCGGTAGGGCCGTTGATCTTAAATTCAATCGGATATGAGGGCTTCGCGATCTACGTGCTCAACGACGACCGCACCGAGCTGGAGATGGAAGCCCACCTCTGGCTAAAGCCGCCCACTTTGGCACGGCTGCCGAAGCGAATCAGAGTGGGCGAGAGTTACGCCGGAAAAGTCGCCTTATCCGGTGAACCCATACTGCTCGACAATTTTTCGGAGGTGAGCACGGAAGAAACCCACCGTGGTTTTGTTAAGGGCAAGCTGATATCGTTTGCCGCCATTCCATTGATCGCGCATGGCCAGGTCGTCGGGGTCTTGGATGTCGGCACTCTGAAATACGCTCCACTGGATCGGATGCACCTTCAACTGTTGCTGGGAATTGGGAGGGTGCTCGGGATCAGCATACAGAACGCCAAAATGTACCAGCGATCTCAGCGCCAGATGCGATTCCAGCGGATGCAGAATCGAATCATCAGCGCTATGCGGCGCGCCATTTCGCTTGAACAGGTCATCCACATCACGCTGCAAGAGCTGTTCCGCGTTTTAAAGGCCAGCCGCTGCTACTTTGCGGATGCCGGCCGCACCGGTGAGATCAACATATTGTATGAGCACAACCGTCCCGGCATGCCCAGCATCTTGGGGTTGCACCAATTTAACGCCTCCATCGAGGACATGGATCAACGCTTAAAACGGGGCGAAGCGATTGTGATCTGTGACTGCGAATCAGATCCGAGGACCAAGCCGTTCCTCGATCAATTTCATCGTCCCTATTCGGTGCGATCCAGCATCATGGCGCCGGTGCTCTCGCATGGAAAACTGGTGGCGCTGCTCGCCATTCATCAGTGCGACCACTGTCGGAAATGGGCGGATGATGAGGTTGCGCTGGTTGACGCGATAGCCCATCAAACCTCGCTGACCATCGAAAACGGCAAGCTGTTTGAGAATCTCAAGCGTTCTCAGCAAGAGTACCAAACGCTGTTTGAAGAATCGCCTGACTTCTACCATATCCTCGACACGGAAGGCCGCATCATCCGCTGTAATGGCACCGAGGCGCAGGGGCTGGGCTATTCAACCGAAGAAATCATCGGTAAAAGCCACACCGATTTGGTCGCTCCCTCATTGAAAAAGCGGGCGATAAGCTGGTGGAATCAGCTCCAGAAAAGCGAGACGCCGCTGACCGGCGAAACGCAGTTGGTGACCGCAACCGGGCAGCGAATCGAGGTTGCCATTCGAGGGATACCGATTCGCCAAGCCGACGGTCGTTTCGCCGGCGCCCGAGTTTCATCGAGAGATATCACGGCTGAAAATCAGTTGCGCGCCCATCTGTTCCGGGTGCAAAAGATGGAGTGCGTCAATACGCTGGCCAGTGGTATCGCCCACGACTTCAACAATCTGCTCACCGGCATCCTCGGCTTTTCTTCTCTACTCAAGCAGCGGCTGGAACACGACCCGACCGGGTATCATTACGCTGAAATGGTGGAGCGTTCGGCGCGCCAAACGTCGGAGTTGGTGCAGCGTATCCTGGCATTCTCACGGGGCGGCCCCGGCACGATCACCACACTGGACGTTAATCCGGTGATTCGCGACACGATCGCTCTGATGAAGACGATGACCGACGGTAACGGCGTGACGATACTCACTCAGTTATGGGGAGATCCGATCAACATTCGAGGTGATGCCAGCAAAATGCAGCAGGCCATTTTGAACCTGCTGATGAACGCGCGCGACGCCATACCTGACGGCGGCTCCATTCTGGTATCAACGCTGATCATCCATCGCACTTTAGACACCACCAAGCCGGAACTCGTTTCAAAATCGGAGCCTTGCGTAGCGATAAGCGTCCGCGATACCGGAGTCGGTATGACACCGGCCACTAGACGACGAATCTTCGACCCCTTCTTTACCACCAAAGAGACCGGCAAGGGAACCGGACTCGGACTGGCCATCGTCAACACCGTCGTCACCGAGATGGGCGGTCGAATCGAGGTGGAAAGCCGGGTGGGACAGGGTAGCGAATTCACCTTAATGCTGCACCTCGCCTGATCGAAACGGCGACCAGCCCACCTCATAAAATCAAGTTTACGAAGCCGATTGAGAGCGCAAGTGAATAACGTCCATTACGACTGGAGATGAAACTGGTTCAGCTATCGAATTGGCTATGGGTCATTTTCTGGGTGTTATGGCTCATTTGGGGATGGATCACCACCCGCCAGCGTCAAGTTGTGGTTAAAGGACAATGGGGATTTGGACCCCGATGGTGGTTGATCCTTATCGCAGCCATTTTCATCGCGCCCAACCATTACGGCCGATTGATGTCATCATCTTTATGGCCTCACAACGATGCGGTGATGGGTGCCGGCCTGGCGTTGGAGCTGCTGGGGCTGGCGTTCGCGATCTGGGCGCGCTCCCATTTGGGTAACTTGTGGAGCGGGGTGGCCGTATTACGGGAGGGGCACCGGGTCGTTGATGCCGGCCCCTACCGGTTGGTCAGACACCCGATCTACACCGGTATTTTGATGGGCCTGGTGGGAACCTTTTTTGTCTATGGCGACCTTTTGCAACTATTTATATTGATGGGTGTCGTGTATGCGTTTCGTTGGAAGATCAGTGCGGAGGAAAAGTTGCTGACCGACGAATTTGGCAGCGAGTACCTTACTTATCGGCAAAGCACACGAATGCTGATACCTTGGCTGCTGTGATCAGTCCTCATCAAGATATGCGTGACAATAGAATAAAGATCTTTTCGGCTAATCCCAAATCTTGTTTAGTCATCTTGTCTAAACTCGCAACATTGTCATCATAGTCAACTTTATTCCTGTCCCTCCTTAAGCGATCAAGATGCTGACCAATTTGTCTGTGTTCTTTATCATCGCTACGCTTGAACTCGTTACGGATATCCTGATGAACTTCCACCTCTTGCGTGACCAGATACCCTTCTTTATCTCTAAGATGGTTTCGAGCTTTACAGAAAGCAGCATAATAGGCGCGACTAATAGCAGAACGTAATTTAGCTTCCTGACTAGCCTGACTAACCATGTTCCCTGACAGCTCTTGTGCCAGACTAAGATAATCTGCCCAATCGAAACTCATTCGAACTCCACATGAATACAGAGCTTACTTTTAGCTCGATCAGACTCAGCAAGCCACCACTCTTGATCAAGACGGTCCAATTTATCCAAAGCATCATTCGGTTCAAGATTTGTTTGAATAAAGGCAAATAGCTCACGGTCGTTTTCTGCTTCAGGATCAGTAACGACTTCAAGTGCCACTTTTTGAAATTCCCCGAAGCATCTCGCAATCGCATTACGAGCTTCTATCAGCAGTTGGACAAGAAAAGGGCAGTCATTCAAAAAAGAGAGGACCTCTTCCGAACGCCTGAACGTGTAAAGAGATGCTACCAAGCAGATCCGATGTTCAAAATCACGGACTGTAGAAGCTCCTGTTTCCTGCCGGTTATTGAAATCCTCTAGCAGTTTGGAAACGGTTGTTCTAGTTCGTGAATCGATAATTGACATATAGGTTGGTCTAGCATTGGGGCTTTCGTCGGCTATACCCATTTCCCCTTGCCACTCGCTCATAGGAAGAAATGAAAATGGAGTAGGATGGAAGACAGGTGACCCGATACTTGACTCTAAGATTGCTACTTCATTCATTCTTCCACCGCCTCTTCAAACAGTTGCCGAAGTCGTTCTGAAATACATGCTTCGAATGCTTCTTCAACATGATTATGCGCAACCTCCATCCATTCAAAAACGTTGTCCAACGACACGCTGTCGGGTTGAGCAAGAGAGTAATCCAGATCAAGTATCATCGCTATACTCGCAGCATGAGTACCAGTTGCAACGTTAGCAAGCTGAAGACGAAGGGTATCCTTCGAACTCTCATAAGGGATTTGAATACCGACTATAAATGATTTATGCCCTTGGGATAATCCTGATCCTACAAAAGGACGAAACTCTAAATAATCTTCTAGTCTTACGTCTTGGCCTGGAATCTCAATGCGATTGATGTATCGTAAACCTATGCGCTGAATACCCTTTGGTTTCGCTTCCTCAATGTATGCACTGGAACCCTGTCGAATTAGAGGTAAAAATTCATCCCATCCAGAATATGGTTTCAAGCGGTTGACAGCCAGCAAATGCCGATCTACCTGAATGAGAGCTTTTTCATCCTCATGTAAAAATTGCATTCGATCAGTGGTTACAGTTCTTTGCTCGACACCCTCTGGGCCAATCACAGTATTGAGTTCATATGCCTTAGCTTGGCGCCTTTTAGGAAAATTATCTCGAATCTTTTCATATACCAAACCAGGGACAGTGAGATCCCATTCATCGCTTGGATTAAAGCGAAACTCACACAGAGCCTCAACAATCGGTGGATTTCTGTATTTTTTGCTCATCAAAATAATAAACCTTCGACTGATCTTGAAAAATGTTAAGAAGTCATCCCGCCTCTTTATTGAAACAGGATAGTCTCAGTTCCATGCTGGTTCGGTTTAAAAATTGCCCTCTACGATATCCGCCCTTCATGTACGAATGAATACGTATCCTTGAATATTAGGCGCTCATCCGCAAAACAGCGGCTGAGTCCAGGCCATGGCATCCCCGGAGCCGTAGCACTCGGCGCGCAGATAGCCCGCCTCCGGCAATTGGCACTCCGCAGATGGGCCGGCAACCCGTGCGATGAGGCGGCCATGCTCGCCCACAAACCGGATCACCTGGGCGTTTTCTGTCTCAACGATCATTTTACCTTGGGATGATGTAATTTGATTAATTACGACCCCGGTTGAGGCGTAGAAGCAGCCGCTGCGAATGGATTCCAACAGGGCGCTTTGCTTCGTCCGATCCACTTCGCCTCCAGAATGGTGCGCCGGGGCATATACCATAATCCACCCAAGCTCGGCCCCGCCCGGAAAATGCAGGTCGTCATGCGCAAATCCCCAAACTTGCTTTCCAACCGAAAGCAGCCTATCCCAGCGGTCCGTCGCGCGAGGGTTGCCCGGCTCCGCCTCCACCACGCCGTTGTAAATCTCGATGCCCACATAGTCTTGCAGCGATTCCAGTACGCTCTGTTCCCAGTGGCAGAAATGTCGGCCCCAATTCGGATGGTTGAGAATCGCAATCCCGCCCTGTTGGTTGATCGCCTGGATGACTCCCTGCCTATCGGATGATGGCTTCACTTCGCCGCTTATGCCGATGGCTAGAATGTGGGGGCCGCCGCCCACCTCACATCCGGGCAGCAGCGTCATTTTCGTGCCGGTCTGAAGCTGAGATAGGCGGATCGAGAGCCGATCATGCTCGGTGATGGCCAGGAAATCATATCCGCGACGCTCGTAATCGGCCACCACCTCTTCCGGAGTAAATACCCCATCGCTCTCGGTGGTGTGAGTATGGAGGTTGCCCCGCCACCACCGCCCGGCAGTAGTGGTCAGCATCTCATAAGGGGATTTTACGGTTACCATATTTTAAATCGTCCTTACCTGAATCAAGAAGAGTGCAGCGGAAAAGCGCATTCGCGGTGAATGAGAGGGGGGAGGATTGAAATTTTTCAATGGTAAAGCCCCGTCATGATCGGGCTTAACAGCGCCGGCAGCACCCCAAACATCAGCGTTCCGGCCAGTGACACGATCACCGACCATCGCGCTGCCCAATCGTTAACTGGATGCTCGGTAGCCGGTGCACCCTCCGGCTCCTGGAAGCACATCATCCAGACCACCCGCAGGTAGTAATAGATGCCCACCACGCTTGCCAGTGCCATCACGATGGCCAGCGTGACCTGGTGGGCGGAAATGGCGGCGTTAAAGATCAACCATTTGCCCAGAAAGCCCATCGTGGGCGGGATTCCGCCCAGAGAAAGCATGAAGAACATCATCGTGTAGGCGGCGAACGGATGTGTGCGGGCCAAGCCCTTCAGATCGTTCATCGTTTGGTAATCTTTGCCGCTCCGCGATAACAGCACCAGCACGCCGAACGCGCCGACCGTCATAAAGACGTAGGCGAGCAGGTAAAACATGGCGGCGCGATCGCCCTGAGAAAGGTAGAGCACCGCGTGCCGGTAGATCATCCCAGTGGAGGCGACCGCCACCAGCACGTAACCGGCGTGTGCGATGCTGGAGTAGGCCAGCATCCTCTTCACGTTATCTTGAACCACCGCCAGCAAATTGCCAAAGACCATGGTTAAAATCGCCAGCACCTGAATCGCGGTGATCCAGGCCGGTTGTACCGGCATGAAGGCGTTCATGATTCGCAAAAAGGCGGCGAAGGCGCCCACTTTTGCGGCGGCCGCCATAAATGCGGTGACCGAGGTCGGCGCACCTTCGTAAACGTCGGGCGTCCACTGATGAAATGGAACCAGCGCCGCCTTGAAGCCAAGCCCTACGATTAACAGCCCGATGCCGGCTACCAAGATTGGGGTGATGGATGCCTTAGCGCTGAACAGGTGATTGATTTGTTGGAGGTTGGTGGTGCCGGTCGCACCGTAGACGAGCGCGATCCCGTAAAGTAGAAATCCGGAGGCGAAAGCACCCAGCAGGAAGTACTTGATGGCCGCCTCCTCGCTGCGCTCTTCGGTTCGCGCAATGCCGGCCAGCACGTAGAGCGCCACCGAAAGCACCTCAATCCCAATGAAGAGCATAATCAAATCGTTGGCAGCGCCCATCAGCATGGCACCGGATGCCGAAAAAAGCAGTAGCACGTGGTACTCGCCCAACTCAAGCCCGCGGTTGCGCAGATAGGTAATCGCCAGCAATACCGAAAGCACGGTTGCGATCAGGAGCACCAGGCTGGTTGTTTGGCTGAGCGAGTCATAGACCAGAGACCCGCTGAATGGTTCCGAACTGCCATAGCCCAAAATCTGCTGAAGATTAACCACCAGCGCCCAGACCGAGCCGATCAGCGCCACAATTCCGGTCAATGCTCGCTGCCGCTTCCAGATGAATACATCGCCCATCAGCGCAACGCAAGCGGTACCCATCAGGATCAATATGGGCAGTATTGCACTCAAACTGGACGCGATATGTGATGCTCCGTTCAAGCGTTTCTCCTTTAAATATTGTGTGTTTTGCGGAATGTACGACCGTTCCACGTAAGATAAGCTTTTAGTGCTTTCTCTACAGCCTGCTGAGCATGAAATGCGGCATCCTCCGCCAATGGCGGCCGAGCGGCAAGATCAACCTCTCCAGCCGTACAATCGCGGCTTGCCTTAATCAGCCATGCTCGTGTCTCCGCCACCAATTCCGGGTCAAGCGACATAGAGTATCTTCCCCTCGCGAATCACGGTGGCGGGAAGCGATGTCACCACATGTGAACGTTTTTCAAATTTTGAACGTGACCATACAATAATGTCGGCTGCCGTACCTGTTCCGCGTAGAGCTTTGTAAGCTAAACGGCTTTTATGCTGCTCCGGAGGCGCATCGTCCGGCACAATCACCAACAAATCGTAATCGCTATCCGTTCCAGCATCACCACGGGCCTTTGAGCCAAATAGATAAATTCGCTCCGGCCGGTATGCCTCTACCAATCGCCGAATAACCTCAGCCAAAGTGGTATCTTTTTCTAGATTCTCTACTGATCTCATCTTCAAGCTCCGAGATATCTCAACCGATCCCGCTTACACCTCTGTCACTACCTGCCGGAAGATATGCAAGTTAGCCTCCGGCGAATCGGGCGGAGTCGGAACGGCGCAGCCCGGCCCCAGGATGAAGGCGCGTCCGCCGCTCTCCGCAATGGCACCCTTCGCCTCCTCGATCAGCGCTTCCGGCGTCATTTTGCCGAATTCCAGCTCGTTGACGCCCGCCATCAGGCAGCCGGTGCGCTTCAACCGCAGCTCGCGGACACTGGGATTACCGGCCAGCCGATTGCTCCAGCTATAGACGTGATAGCCCTCCAGCGGCAGCGTCAGATCGGGATAGATGCCTACCCCGTGATGGTGCAGCACATTAAGCCAGCCGCCGCGCGCGGCATGTAAAATCTGCTGATCGTATTGGAGAAAATTCGCACGATACTCCTCGGCCGGCATGGTGTCGCCGGCCGCGCCCGATACGGCCAAATAGATACCGGCCGCCCCATTGCGCACCAGCGCCTCCGACCAGTTCGCCAGCGATTGGGCAATCTTTTTCAAGCCGGCATGTGTGGCATCCGGATCGGCGCGCAGATGCTCCAACGTTTTGTTGCCGCACAGTTTTTGCGCGGTCGAGAATATGCTGAATACCGTGTCCACCAATGGAGCGTCATTACCCATGCCGGCCAATATGCGCCGGATCGCGGCAAGCTGCTGGCCGAAGTTGCCGTTCACCCCATCCAAGACGGTCAGCTTCGTCCAATCTTCCGGTGACTCGATCTTAGGCAGGCCGGCGGGCATCTCGTAAGGGATGTCATGCATCACCTTGAGAAAATCGGGCTCGAATTTTCGATAAAACGCCAACTCCGACTCAACAAATTCATCGCCGGCGGGCGGGTCAAGCCGAAAATGGTACCAAAGCCCATAAGGTATGCGATCGGTCGCTGCACCGGCCAGCGTCGCCATTAATCTCTCTCGTTTTGTCAATTTTACTTACCTCCCAGTTTGCCGCGCGTCAGCGGAATGATAGCGAATTTGCCGGCCGTACCTTCTAAAATGGAAGCCGCCGACGCCCGCCGCTCCGCAATTGAAGCCGGTCCCACGTTTGAAACCAGCGAATCAACGGTCGGAATGAGCGGCTTTGTCCAAGTCGTCACATAACATCCGAACCAGAAAATCAGCACGACCAGCGGTGCAAGCACCAGTTTTTCGCGCCATACCAGGTCGGGCAGGCTACGATTATCCTCTTTGTCCAGCGGCCCGTACATCACACGCTGGAACATCCAGAGCATATAGACAGCCGACAGGATCATGCCGGTGGTGGCAACCGCCGTATATTTCCAACCGGCGGTATGCGAAATGAAGCTCCCCTGCAAGATGGTGAATTCGCCCACGAAGCCGTTCGTCAGCGGCAGCGCAATGGAGGAGAGCATTGCGATCAAAAAGAAGGCGGCCAGAATGGGGACCGCCCGCTTCACACCGCCGTATGCCGAGATGAGGCGGGTGTGCTTCCGGTCGTAAAACATGCCGACGATAAAGAAGAGGGCGCCGGTCGAGACGCCGTGATTGATGCTCTGGAGCACCGCGCCGGTGATGCCGAGTGGATTTAACGAAAAGATACCCAGCATCACAAACCCCAGGTGGCTCACGCTGGAGTAGGCCACCACCTTTTTCATATCGGGCTGCATGGCGGCCACAATCGCGCCGTAGACGATGCCGATCACCGCCAGTGTCAAGAAGAGCGGGGCCGCCTGGTGGGCCTGCGCCGGGAACAGCGGCAGGCAGAAACGCAGAAAACCGTAAATGCCCATCTTCAGCAGCACGCCGGCCAGAATCACCGAACCGGCGGTCGGCGCTTCGACGTGGGCATCCGGCAGCCACGTATGAAACGGAAACATCGGCACCTTGATCATAAAGGCCAGCGCAAAGGCGGCAAACATCCACATGAGCACGTGGGGGCTGATCAGCGAGAGCAGATGATGGGGCTGGGTGCCGGGTGTCAAGAGCGTAACCAGATTGAAGCTGCCGGTTTTTACATACAGGGCCACGATCGCCACCAGCATCAGAACGCTGCCGATAAAGGTAAAGATGAAAAACTTGATCGCGGCGTAGATGCGGCGCTCATGCCCCCAAATTCCGATCAAAAAGTACATCGGGATGAGCATCGACTCCCAAAAGACATAAAACAGCACCAGATCCAATGCGCAAAAAACGCCCAGCATGCCGGTCTCCAGCACCAGCATAAAGATCATAAACTCCTTCACCCGCTGCTTTACCGAGAAGGAGTAACCGATGCAGAGCACGGACAGAAAGGTGGTCAGCAGGATGAGCAGCAGGCTGATGCCGTCAATACCCAGGTAGTAGTGGACGTGGAACTGCTTAATCCAGTTGTAAGGGCCATCCACGAACTGGTAACTCGACTTCGCCGAGTGAAAGCGGAACAGCAATATCAACGAGAGGGCAAATGTGAGGAGCGAAAAGAGCAGCGCCATCCATCGGATTGCCTGCGCGCGGGGGTCGGCCGGGGATGAAGAGTCTTGGTGGGTGCCGTGGCCGTCGGCCGGCGATTCGGCCGGCTTCGGCATGAACATCAGCACCACCGCGCCGATGAGCGGCAGGAAAACCAAGCAGGTAAGCAGATGATCTCTTATGATTTCAGGCATATTTGCTTTTCACTCCGGTTATCTGTAAACATTTTCATCACCATAATCTCGTGATTCCATAGGTATCAAGCGCCTGATCGCAGCTCACAATCGGCATCTGTTCAATCCGAGTCTGGGCAACCAGTAGACGGTCGAAAGGATCTCTGTGATGAAAAGGTAAAGTTGCCACGCTCGCCGTGTGGCTGAACGTGATATCGAGAGTACGAATGTGATTCAGGCTTAGTTGTTCTGACATAAACGTTTCGAAAGGTTGCACTAGTTGTAATTTACCTTGACTGAATTTTATTGCCATTTCCCATAGGCTGGCAATACTGAGAAAGACATCGTTCGTTTGATCTTCAATCAGCGTCTGCGCCTTGTGACTGAGTTTCGCATCCCCACCGATAAACCACAGGAAACTATGCGTGTCGAGCAACAGTTTCATAGCATATAGTCATTAAAGTCTGTTAGTGGCTCATCGAAATCATCAGACATCACTATCAACCCTTTCGCACTCCCAAACTGGCGACGCTTGGAGGGAAATACAGGCTCCCCGTATACCTTCACAAACGATTCTGCGAAATAGGCAGACGGCCCTTCTATCGCCTGATATGGGAAAAGTTTTACCATTTTTTCCTGTTCTATACTTGCCGGCTCAGAAGTTCCATGCATCCAAAGCGCAACATCTCTCTCCAAGAATGGAGGTTGAGCAGGAATCCAATCTCTATAAATCTCCTGTGTGCCCTCAGATTCAGCAGTTTCCGAATTACTGATGCCGTACCATTGCGTTAAACCAGATATACTGGTCTCCGGATAGGCCATATAACTATTCTGTTCGAATTGTATACCGCTGGTTCTATTCTCCATCAAATAGCTCCCGAGTAGCATCGGTTATGATCGCTTCAAAAGCCGCACCTTCGCGCTCATGCAGATCATTAACGACTTCTATGATTTCATCTAAGCTTTTCGCTTCAGCCCCTTCCCAGCTAACGTCTAAGTCTAACCCGAAGGCCGATTGCCCTTCGGGTGCTTCGATTTTTAACTGATTTAGGACGAGCGTTAGAAATGGGTTATATTTGTATATCACACGATTCCAGAAGCCTTCCACCTGTACGGGCAGCCCGTTGCCGGCAGCTAGAATATATTGTGTGTATTTCTTAATTGTGATATCTCTTTCCGGGACCACGATCTTATTTAGATATCGCACACCAACACGCTTCACGCCGATTGGTTGAGCGACCTCGGTATAGGCATGCAGCGCCTTCTCGATTCGTGAGCGAAACTGCTCCCAACCATCATAGGGTCGGAGAACATTAACGCTGAGTACATTAGGACCAACTGAGACCAGGCGGCTTCCGTCATCATTAAGAAATTGGACTCTTTGCGCAATTTGCACTGTCGGAGATGATGGCTGACCTGGCATCGATTGAATCGTCGGTATAAAAAGTTTCTGGACACGGGGCTCGCTTGGATACTGGGTCTTGATATCAGGGTGTTCATGGAGTTTCCCCGGAATAATCAAATCCCATTCTGAACCATGTCCTGGAACAAAATGAAACTCGACGATTGCCTCTTCAATTGGAGGGTTTTTATACTGTTTTTTCATTTTAGCTTCGTTTCTTGAGAGCCTGTCTATTTAAACATAAAGTGAAAGCTGCCCCAGAGCATACCGACCACCACCGCCACCACCCCGATCAACATGGTGAGGGCGTAGTTGCGCACGAAACCGGTCTGTGTTCGCCGAAATCCGCTGGCCAGCGATCCCACAATCCATGCCAAGGTGTTGACCACGCCGTCCACGATGTAGGTGTCAAACCATTTCAGGCTGTTGCCCAAAACGCCCCCGTAGCCGATCGCCACCTTATTGCAAAGCGCATCCCAGTACCAGAGGTTCAGCAAAAACCGGTAGGGTGATGCCGGCCCCATCTTCGCCTTTGCCGCCGCCGGGATCAGATCGCCGGTCTCGCGCCGCTTCCCATACAGCGACATTGCCCACAAAATGCCGGCCACCGCTACCAACGATGAAATCACCATTAAAACGAGCACGGTTCCGGTAATCCCTTCCGGCATTGCAGTGGTGTTGCGGACCGCCGGCGCCAGGTAGCGCTGGAAGGCGTCACCCATAAAGGGCGAGCCGATGAAGCCGCCGCATACCGAAAGAGCGGCCAGGATGATCAGCGGAACCGTCATCGAGGGCGGCGACTCGTGCACGCCGGGGTGACCATGCCCGCCATGTCCACCGTGTGCGCCCAGTTCCGCCTCATTAAATCGCTGGTTGGTGTAAAAGGTCTTCCACATCAGGCGGCTCATATAGAAAGCGGTCATCAGCGCCGTCACCACGCCCACAAACCAGAGCACCTTGCCCGCATCAGGGGAAACGTAAGCCGCCCCCAAAATCTCATCCTTGCTCCAAAAGCCGCTGAAGAGTGGAAAACCGGCGATGGCAAACCAAGCCGCCGCCATCGTCCAGTGAGTGATCGGTATCCGGTTTTTCAATCCGCCCATTCGCCGCATATCCTGCTCGCCGCCCAACGCATGAATGACCGAGCCGGCGCCTAAAAAGAGCAGCCCCTTGAAGAAGGCATGGGTTGTCACGTGAAACATTCCGGCTGAAAAAGCCCCCACGCCGCAACCCAGAAACATATAGCCGAGTTGGGAGACGGTGGAGTAGGCAAGCACCTTCTTGATGTCGTTTTGCACCAGGCCGATGCTGGCGGCCAAAAAGGCGGTAAAACAGCCGACGCTGGCGATCACGATCATCACGGTCGCCGAATCGGTGATGAGCGGGCTGCAGCGACTCACCATCACCACGCCGGCGGTAACCATCGTGGCGGCATGGATGAGGGCCGACACCGGCGTTGGGCCGGCCATCGCGTCCGGCAGCCAGACGTAGAGCGGGAACTGAGCCGATTTGCCGCAAGCCCCGATGAAAAGCAGTAAGCCGATGACGGTGGCGGTGCTGATCAGCAGCGGCCCGTGGGCGGAGATGTGCCGCGCCGCCATCTGCAAAAAGCCGGGGTGGGCGGCGGTTCCGTAAAACGAAAGCGTGCCGAAGGTGGCGAAGATCAGCATCATCCCCAGCGCAAACCCCACATCACCAATCCGGTTTACAATGAAGGCCTTGTTGCCGGCTAAGGCGTTGTTCTTATCTTCATACCAGAATGAAATCAGCAGATAAGAGCAGAGGCCGACCCCCTCCCATCCAACGAAAAGCAGCAGCATATTCTCGGCCAAAACCAGCGTCAGCATGAAGAAGATGAAGAGGTTGAAGTAGGTGAAGAATCGGGCGTAATCCTGATCCTCCGCCATGTAGCCGGTCGCGTACACGTGAATCAAACCGCCGACGCCGGTCACGATCAAGCACATCAACAGCGAGAGCGGATCAACCAGTGCGGCGTAGTTTACCCGGAAGTTACCGATATGAATCCAAGGAATCACGACTCCGCCGGGGAACAGCCCCACGATACGTTGGCGCTCGCTTTCCGGCAGCTTCAGCAAAGCTGCCAGCACCGAAACCGATAGGGCGAAGCCGCTCAGCACTACCAGCGAGGCCAGCCACCCCACGACCGTCTTGCCGACCCGCTTGCCTAAGAATGCGTTGAACAAGAACCCAAACAGGGGTAACGCCGGTATAAGCCAGACCCAGTTAAATATCATGCACAATCACCATAACCCGGCATAGCCGGAAGCAAAAAGTATTGGGACGCAGCGAATTAATCAATGATCTCACCTACCCTCCGAGAGCAAATCATTAACTGTCAAGCCAATGTATTTGGCTATCTGCCTCAACAATATGGGTGAACTGTCTCTCCCCGAATGAAATGGCACGGTGGTACAACGTCCGTCTGGATGGCGAAATTGCTTGTGTGAGCTTCTTTGCCGTACCACAATAAACCCGAGACGTTCCAACATTGTCTCCACTTCTCGTGATTTCAGTACTGGAGGCAATTTCACACTATTCCACAGTTACCATCTGAGTACCGATAAACTGAGCTTCCAGAGATGGCTCACCGTCTTCTAACAACATTTCAATCACTTCGCGTAGATTGTGCGGCAACTCATCTAATGTCTCTGCTTGCGTATGAGCGCCAGCGAAGCCCGGCACATAGCCTACATATAAGCCCGTTTCGGGACATTGTTCAACAACAGCGATATAGTTTCTCATATTGGCTGTCACCTCTTTGATGGATATGAGACCCGATGTCATACCCTGCCACCGTTTTGTTCGATCGCCGCGTTGACTTGGCGCGGGAGCTGGTTAAGAGCATAAAGCGAACGAGCACCTGCACGTCTGCCACCGAATCTAGCGTCGGAATATCTCTTTTTCTTTGCCTGATTCTTTCATTGTTTATGTTAGTCTAAAACTTCAGCAGGTTCACCTCATCCACGTCAATCGTATCCTTGGTGCGAAAGACGGCCACGATGATCCCCAGCCCAACCGTCACCTCGGCCGCCGCCACCGCCATCACGAAGATCACGTACATCTGGCCGTTGATCTGCGCAAAATGCCGTCCAAACGCAATGAAGGTTAAATTTACCGCGTTGAGCATCAGCTCGATGCACATAAAGATAACGATAGGGTTCCTTTTGATCAGTACGCCGATGACGCCGATGGTAAACAGAATGGCCGAAAGGGCCAGGTAGTATTCAGTAGGTACGGCAAGCATTCTTTAAACCCTCCGCTTAGCCAGCACGATCGCGCCGACCACCGCCACCAGCAGCAAGATCGAGGTAACCTCAAACGGAAACAGCCAGGGCAGCCGTGGATCGAAAAGGGCGGTGCCGATCGCCTTCACGGTGCCGCCGTTCTTGACCCACTGCGGAGTGGCCTGGCCCGGTCCGAGCGTGCCGATTGCACCGGCTGCGCTGAGCGAGGCCAAAAAGATCAGCCCCAAAATGATTGCAACCAGCGGCTGCAATCCGCCCCGTTCCCGCAACGCATGGCTGGCACCCAAGCTAAGCAGCATCAAAACGAAAAGAAACAGCACCATAATAGCGCCCGCATAAACGATGATCTCCACCGCCGCGATAAACTGGGCCGCCAGCGTTAAGTATAGAACCGCCAGCAGCGCGAAATTGGCCACCAGGAAAAGGGCGCTGCGAACGGGGTTGCGATTCATCACCATTAAAATGGCTGATAAGATGGACAAAAAAGCAATTACGCCGAAAAAGGCGGCCTGCACGATCTCGCTCTCCTTTCATGCCGGTTGCCGATTGATGGGTTAATATACAATTGCCTGCTACTCCGATTAGTGTTTTTGTACCAGTGCCAGTGCCGAGCCGACCCTCGCTACGGCGACCCGGTGACCGGCATGGGAGGGCAAAGTCATCACCGCCGCGATGAGAAAAAGCCATACCAGTGCGATCGGCAGCATCCGCTTCCAACCCAGATTCATCAAGGCATCATAGCGCAAGCGCGGCAGGGTGGCTCGAAGCCAAACGTAAAAGAGTATGCCGAGCATGATCTTGGCGAGCATCCAGATGAAGCCGGGGATAAAGGAGAGAATGGCAAACGGAGGCAGCCATCCGCCCCAAAACAGGGTGGCGTTAAGCGCGCTGACCGTCAGCATGGCCGCATATTCACCCATAAAGAACATCGCGAATTTCATCGAGGAGTACTCGGTGTGGAATCCGGCGATCAGCTCCGATTCGGCCTCCGGCAGGTCGAATGGCGCGCGATTTGTCTCCGCGATCATTGCAATTGTATAAATAACGAACGGCACGATGCCGGTGCCCAGCCAGAACCAGTGCAGAATGCCGCCCTCCTGCGCCCTCACGATTGAGACAGATC
>JAKBZR010000027.1 GCA_021842405.1 bacterium | reverse complement strand
AAGTTATGGCGCATCAAATACCTCGTTTGGAGATTATATGATTGCGATTATACCACATGGTGCCAACAATGTCAATATCACTTTGTTATGGGTTTGTCGGACAGGCTCTTCATTAACCCAAAATTGTGGCATTGGACAGTAGCTTGGATTGGTGTACTCCGTAATGGAGGTGATCTGTTCCTGCGCTGGTCGGTGTAGATTTTGTGGATTAACGATAATGCTCGCCGCTCGGTGATCATATAACTGAACCATCTTGCCCTCATAGAGGGGCAGATACTTCACCGTACCTTTCGTATAAACAGTTCCCTCTCCGAGCCAGAATCCTTCATCTTCCAGCTCCTGATTCCTTTTAAACAGGCGCGAATCGTTTGTCATATGAAACATTGTAGAAAATTGAATGCCCCATGGGTTACCGGCCTCTCCCTTCGTCTCCTCAATCAGGATCGGAACGTTCGCATAGATTTTGCGCGTCAGCTCCGCGTCTTGTCGGCGGCGAAAAATCGGGCAGGTAAGCGTGTTGGGATTGAACCGGCGGAAATCATCCGGCGTGAGGGTGAAAATCCGCTCCGGGTCGTTCAATTCCCTCATGTTATGCAAGAAAAATCCACAATGCACCTCTTTTTGCGGCTCTCCAGCACCCGACATACGGATTATGCTGAATTTGAATCTGCTATCTACATCCTCGAAAATACCCTCTCGATTTTCAAAATCCAGCAGTTCGGTCAATAGTCGGTTTTCCACCAGGTGTTGAAAAAAGTGCTTCGAAGTGTCATCGGTGGCGATGCCGCTGGGAACCAGCAGGCCGACCCGTCCGTTCGAGCTAACAAGCTGGAGTGACTTCTCGGCAAAGATAGCGTAGTAGTTGGTATCGCCGCGCCCCATAAGCGGGTAGAAACCGGAGCGATGAACAAAATCAAGTATATTTTCAGCCCGGTTGCGGGCCGCACCATACTCATCCCAGAGCTTCGGGTTTTTTTTCTGGAGTTTGGCAATCTGATCCTTCCGGTCAGCCGCCCTGGTCGCCTGCGCAATGGCTGGGTTGCGGGCGGAAAAGAACTCATTTTCTTGCAGCTTTATCCGCTCCCAAGGTGGGTTGCCGATCACCGCATCAAAGCCTGGATCATCTTTTGCGGAGCCGAACTCGTCATAAAAGATGTCGGGAAACTCCAGCTCCCAGTGGAATGGGCGCAGGGGGTCAAGTATATCAGCACATTCTTCGCGTCGCTGCTTCGCCAGATCTTCATCTGCAAACGTCGCTTCGTAGTCATGCCAATTCAACCGCGTCTGGTCAAACCAGGGAACCATCCAGAGATCACCTTGCGCCCGAAAGCGAGGCATCAGCGATTCTGATATTTCACGCCAGAGCCGCTCCTTTTCCTTCACCGCACTGTGTGTATCCGTTGCGACGCTTTCAATCGCGGTGATGTCGGCGATGGCTTGTTTTAGCGTCTCCGCCAGGCTGCTGGTGAACACTGACAATGATAACTCTTTGCCTAGCTTTGTTGTTTTCTTGCGGCCAGGAAACTTGGGGAGATCAGCCAGATGCGTTCCCAATAGGGAGTTGCCGCAACGCAGATGGTGATCGAGAAAGTTAAGCGGGACACGATCTACCGTCTTTAGCCAGAGGGAGAGTTTAGCAAGCTCAACCGCTAGTGGATTAACATCTACGCCGTAGATACACGATTCGACAACGCGCCGTTTCCAATATGCCAGTTTAGCTTCCTGAGTATAGAGGGGTTCCCCACTGCCGTCGGATTTGAGGCGGAAGGTTCCATCCGCATTGAGACGGGCGCGAGGGGCGGTCGTTGGATGAGCGGCGACGGCCTCTGCCAGAAACGTGGTCGCTTCCACCAGAAAATGGGCGCTTCCCATTGCCGGATCGCAGATTTTGAGTTTCAAAACCTCTTTGGCGAAGCTATCATCAAGCTCAACCTCCTCTGCATTCGCCCTGCTAGTGGGGATAGCCTTTTCTGCGCGTTCCAGCAGCGGTTGCAGAGTCTTCTCGACAATGTAGGAAACCCACCCTTCCGGTGTGTAGTAGGCTCCGGTTGTCCTACGCTCGCCTTTGTCGTTGGTTAGTTTCAATCCTCCATTGGCCACCACAAAGTGGTACTCGAGCAGTCCTTCGTAGATACTCCCCAAGTGTCGCTCGCCGAGACTCGCATAATCAAAAGCGATGGTTTCACCGCTTGTGGTTTCGCTAAAGCAGAGTAATTTCAGCACTTCCGATATGAAGCTGTCGGCGACGTGCTTCTGTTCTAGAAACGGATACCGTTCCGGGGCGAATAGGCCCCCATTATACTGTGGAATGTCCAAGTCTTTATTCTTGTCATATTTTCCCTGCGGTTGACCGTTGATAAGGGAGAAGAGGGAGTTCAAACGCTGATTAAGCTGGAATGTATTATCATCAGCGTATTCCGATGCAGTATTGGAATCGTTGAGTTTACGGCGCACCAGTTCGAGACCGTAAGAGTAGTAATAAGTGCGGCTGCGTTCGTTGGTTGAGCGGGTTGGAAGTAATTCGCGCGCCTCCGCATTGAGAACAAACAGAATACGATAGAGCAGGATCAAGGTATTTTCATAAATGGTAGGTAGGTCGTCTTCGATTAGCTCGTTTTGCTGATTATAGAGGAACCCGCGTCCCAGTATCTCCACGCATTGAAATACCTGATTACGCAGATCACGCTCAACCTCTTCCTGAAACCGCTGCGCCTGGAGCCGAACACCATCCAGTGCGCAGGAACCATCCGGGTTGCGGTCAAACGCTGCGCGCCGGAATAAGGCATAGAATAAGCGAAACTGCCTGCGGGCACCGACCTCATCTTCTGACGATCTATCTTGGGTTAGTATACTTTCCAGGTCGAACTCGAAAAAGCTGCTGGCACGGTCACGCTTGCAATACAGCCGCCACTTTGCGCCGTTAGTCAATATGCCCCATACGAGGCGTTCGGTCTCGGCGAGGTAGTCGCGTATCTGATAATGCGGAGAACGGCCTCTTGGAGCATTGCCCCTACCGCTGGCCTCTTCGCTGAGGTTATGATTCCAGCGTTTTGCTTCGAGGATCGCCAGACATTCAGCATAATAGCCCTCGGGGGTTCCTTTCTGAAAAGCAATATTGGCAATCTCTGGTGAAGTGTAGAGGAGATAATCGGGCAGAAGCCGCAGCTCGGCTCCGGGTATTATTCTGCGATTACTGTAGCCAAATCCCAGTAATCTAAGCATCGGTGTAATGAACCGATCTTCGCAGTCTTCCTCATTGCCCACCCGTAGGCCGGTGATATTTTTAATCAGGATATCTCGCGCTTGGTTAAAAACGGCATCGGAAGTGTTTTTATCGGGCCAATATGTAGACCCAGCGGCGGAAAGCCGTTGAGTGAGATAGTGAACCGAAAACAATCCCTCACTATGCCATCTATTTTCCTCGGTTGAAACTGTCAAAGTAAAATTCCTGTGATCCTGGATCATTGATAGTTAGATTATTCCGCGCACAAGTGGCGATTTCCTGCCAGCCCCCATCTAATCGAGAGTATGCCCCTTCAGCGCATACATCCTTCGCATACTGTCGCTGCGCTTGCGGTTGGCCTCCTCACCCTGCGCCGCCTTTATCTTACCTTCCGCCCAGAGCTTCCGCCACTGCTCGGAGAACCTTTCCCGCCGGTGAGTGTCACAGTAGCGGCCACTACCGGTGAGCGGAGTTCCACAAACGCAGCATACCCCCTTGGGTGAAGCAACCGGCCTGCCGTCCGGTGTGTGCCGCTCAATCTTAGCAGCCGCTCTTGGCACCCGGTAGGTGATATTCGCAACCGACAGAAGCGACTGCCTCACCGTAGCCGCCACCCTGTCCGCCTCCGCCCGTATCCGCTCCGATACCAGCTTGCCGACTTCAGCCGCCAATTCAATACCGAGCCGACAAATCCCTTCCTTGAGCAGGATAAAGCATGTCCTCGCGAAAGCGGGGATCGTGGTTCATCTTAAAGGTGCGGGAGGTTATCATCTCCAGTATCAGCCGATCAACCTTCGGGCGCAGCGGCTCCATCAGGTCATATATTAAGGAAGGCCGCCCGTCCCTATCCTCATGCAGTACGCCCAGCGACGGCTCCAATGAGGCGGCTCGAACCGCGATCAGGGTTTCCGCCGCCGCCACCGCGTATGAGAAGTTGAGCAGCGCATTGATCGGATCGGTTGCATCCTGGTTTCGGCCAGACTTGAGCGATACCCGGCTCTCGAACCTTTGCCAGCGGGCGGGCGGCTGAACACAACCGGGAGCTACCTTCTGGAACGTCATCGGCATACCGCGCCAAGCGTCAAAGTAACGATTCGCGGCTTGGGCTTTCCATTCCACTGGAATGGAGCCATGACCAATCGCAGATCGTCCAGCGTATTCGATTGCGTCACCGCATCAGACGGCAGTGACCGCAAGGCGTACTCCTCAAGGCCCGGTAATACCGCCCGACACCTCAACCAGTTAAGCGTCTCCTCTTGACGGGCCACCTACATCTTCGACGCGGTGGGTCGTCAGCTTACGATGCAGGATGTGACCGGCATCACCTCCTATCGGTACGACGCGGACGGCAAGCTGATCGGAACTACCGACGGGATCGGCAAGGCTTTGACCTATACGTTTGACCCGGTTGGCAGCCGCACACTGCTGCTCGATTCGGACGGCGGGTACACCACCTATGCTTACGACGCGCAGAGTCGCCTGACCGGTATTATCAACCCTTACAACGAACTCACCACGTTGCAGTACGACGCTTTGGATCGTGAGAGCGTCAAGACGTTGGCCAGCGGGATGAGTATCAACCACACCTACGACGCGGCGGGCCGGGAGACGGTTTTAAGTAACCTTGCTTCAAACGGTTCGGCATTAGCAATATATACCGCCTCTTACGATGCGGTCGGCAACCGGTTGAACGTAGTGGAGTTGGACGGCACGAGAGTCACTTTCGGCTATGATCCGAGCTATCAGTTAATCAGCGAGCAGTGGTCGGGTTCCAACGCCTACAACACCACCTACACCTACGATCCATTGGGCAACCGGCTGGTGAAAAACGACGGCGGTCAGCTTACCACCTATTCCTACAACGCGGCTAACGAGCTGGTGCTGCTTCAGCCGTCATCGGGCCAGCCGACCACCAACACTTACGATGCCGACGGCAATCTCTTGGTGGAGAACGCGGGCGGCAGTCTGACCACCTACACCTGGGACACCGAGAACCGGCTGATCGGCATCAGCTATCCCGACGGAACCGTAGATACCTACTCTTACTCGGCGGATGGGTTAAGGGAGAAGAAGGCGACTTCATCGGGAACGGTCTACTTTGTGCGGGACGGCGAGAATGTGCTGATCGAGACCGACGCCGGCCTGGTGACCCAGGCTCACTACACCGACTTCCCCGGTATGTGGGGCGGATTGGCTTCGGAGCGAAGAGGTTCTGTCAGCAGCTTCTACGGGTTTGACCCGCAGAGCAACACTAGAATATTGGTCTCAATCGGTGGTAATATCACCGACAGTTACCTGTACAAAGCCTTCGGCGAGGAGTTGGCTGTATCGGGCACGACGGTCAACCCGATGCGGTACGGGGGGCAGGTCGGGTACTGGCGCGACATCGCGAGCAGGCTTTACGTGAGGGCGAGGCACTATCGGACGGATTTGGGGCGGTGGATGAGCAGGGATCCGATATTTACAGAGGATGGATTGAGTCAGTATTCATATAATCAGAATACTATCACAGAGGATTACAAGCAGGTTAAATCGGGAGTTAATTTGTTCATCAAACCCACAGGGCTGTCTAGTTTAACCTGCAGCGACGTTGGATTTTTAACAGAGTATCACATAGAGGGTTCTGGTAAGGTCCATGCCAAGGGGTGGATAATACAACATATTCGTTTTGAGTGGCATGTCTTTTACTGCAATAACAATCAACCCGTACCACTTCCCACAGGATGGAAAAATTTTACAGAATACTGGGAGGCATGGCAGGTCAGGAAAGGTAAAATTTCTTATGGCCCGCCGTGCAAAAACCGAGGGTTAGGAGGATATGACATACTTTTGCCTACGGGTAGTGTACTAAGTAATATGTATGGGAATATTAGCGAAATTGGAAAGGTCGCTTTTGTAAGCGGATATCATCTTAAAGAGTCAAAAACCGGACCGTGGCATTGTTCTTCTCGCAAATCCCATATCCCGCCTGGGTGGCTCCCGTGGAGGAAGAACGCCCCCAAAGGGTGGAATGACAAAAAAGCGCAAGACCACTATCTGAAAATAAAGTTCAATTGTTGCTGTAAAAAACATAAGCAGACAATCGAATGCTGCCCCAAGTACCATAAGTGTCAATAACAAACTGGCAGGTGATAGGAAAAGAGAAGAAGAATGAAGGTTTTACTTTTTCTTACATCATTCTTTGTAATAGTTGGAATGGAAGCGATGCATTACAGAAGGCTGGACATGCAAATATGTAGCACTGTATCAACTTTTTATCTTAAAAGAAACGATCAGCAATATACATCTTTCACATTATCTATGAAGTCGAATAGGAAAGTGTCGTTGCGATTGCCTTACGTTGAAAAACATGTGAAAGCGATCTTGAAACTTTTAGATCGTTGTCCGCGTCAGATTGATTCTCACAATGAGCTTCCGGTTGCTGTAAGTGTCATAAATCGTATTGCAAAATATTCGTTGGGAGACATCCGCGAGGCGGAACGTCGAATCGTGTTCATGAAACTTCCAGGGAGAACTTACAGTTTTGTTTCCAGGAAAGCCGCGCGGATAGGGTTGGCTGAGATTAACACCCTTACTAATTTGCGGTTGCCTCAACTCTACGCACTCAATCGTTACATTTTTGATGTACCACATTGGGTTCCCGAACACCAAGTAGATGGATTCCTAAACCAATGGGGTATACCGGATGGACTTATTGTACCGAGTAGAACAGAGCAACAGAAGCATAGAGATATTTCAGGATATCCGTATCAATCCCCGACTACATCCCGAAATAAGTATGTAGAATTTGATGAGAGGTATCCTTGGAAACTTCTTTCCGATGGCAGGCTAAAACCGGTAAAGATGTGGTTTTACGATCGTACCGATGGTATTGGAGGGTGGGTTCATCCATATTATCCTTCGGTTGAGTTCGACTATTTTTTGAAAAAGTACGGAGTAAGGAAGAACACTGTTATCGCCGGCGGCTTACAAGTGGAACCCCTTCCTTCTTCTGGTCTCAATCGGCGGCAATATTACCGACAGTTACCTTTACAAGGCATTCGGCGAGGAGCTTCTGGTATCGGGCACGACGGTCAATCCGCTGCGGTTCGGCGGGCAGGTCGGGTATTATCGTGACATAGCGAGCAGGCTTTACGTGAGGGCGAGGCACCTGCGGACTGATCTGGGGCGGTGGATGAGTAGAGATCCGTTTTTCCAAGATGGGCTGATACTTCCCATTGATTTATTGTCTGTTCTTCTTAATACTATCAAAGTCCCAATATTTGCGCTCCCTTATGCAGCTAATAATCCAACCAACCTTGTATCTATGAATGGACTTGCACCACAAAAACCGGAAAAGCAACACCTGAAACCTTGTCCACCACCGGCTAACAAAAAAGAAAGATGGATAGAAGGAATTGCATCTACGTGGACTTGCAAGGAGAACCAATGCTTAGCATGCGGTGTATATCTTTCTTGCTGGCCAAAAGAAGACAAGTGTCGGCATGTGAAACCGGATCCTACTGTTACTCCAAGAAGCTGTTATTGCAAGTATGTGTGGGATGAACTGGGAGACACGGTACCGAAAATTGCTGCTTATAAACCCAAGATATGCGGAGGGAAACTAAAGGTATTTAACCGAAAGACTGGAGATTTAGTTACCGTTACAGTTGTTGACGCCGGTCCTTATGTTGCTGGGCGACTCATAGATCTTCATCAAAATATATTTGGCTTCGGTCTGTGGCCCGTCTGTGTTTCAGAGGCCGAATATAATAATTCTTCAAGGGATACACGGCTGCATGATTGTTGGGATAATTTTGGGTGATAAGGGTATGTCGGATGTATAGGTTCACCGTAATAACGACATTGATGCTAATTCTCCTCTTGCCTATCTGTTCGGAAAATTCATCGAGAGCCGATTATTTTTATGCAAACGAGATATCGTCCAGAGCGTTTTTGAACCACTTTCGGCGCCGCCCGAAACGAAGTTGGGAGGCCTATCCGATCGCTTGCGAAGGCATTTATTTGTTAGATCCGGAAGACAAATTCCGATGCGATCTTCGGGGAGATGAGCCGTTTGTTTATTGCCCTTCATGGTCCCCTAGTCGCTCTCTCATTGCCTATAGTGCTGGTACCTGGTACTATTCCGGAAGCTTGCCCGATGGCATTTACATAATGAATGCCGATGGCACCAATAAGAGACGGGTCACGATCGGGATGGACTTTCAACCCGCTTGGTCTCCGGATGAGAAGAGATTGGCATTTGTACGCTCATCGCCTACGGACCCACAAGAGCACTCCTGGTTGTGCGTACTCAATATCGCAACCCATAAAATTAGAATATTATATAGCGGCGACTGTGACATACGTAACCCAAGCTGGTCTCCAAGCGGCAAAACAATTGCTTTTGCCTCAAACCATTCGGGAAAGTGGAAAATATGGCTTGTTAATGCAAATGGAAGGGTTCCTCGAATACTGCCACATCAACCTTCCGGTGATTGCGTTTACCCCAATTGGTCGCAAAAAAGAAATTTAATTCTATTTGGTTGTACTCGTGGGAGCACCCACGTTTTTCCAATGGAACTTTACACAGTAAGGCCTAGCGGGAGTGATTTGCACCAATTGCCGATAAAGAACGTGATGTGTGACCGTGTCTCTTGGTCGCCCGGCGGAGATAAAATTTTGTATCTCAAATATGGGCCGCGCTGGATGGTTATACGAGGAAAGAAAATTCCTTCCTCAGTGGGTACAGTGGTGCTTTACGTCTCAAATCCCGATGGCTCTCACCAACATCAGATTATTCCCCGACTTGGGGGCACTAAAAGCATATCCTCACCCGATTGGTGAACGGATATTTTTACTACCTATATAAGGGACTTTGAGAATCGGCTGATCGGCGTTTCCTCACCAAGCGGCGTTGAGACCTACACCTACTCGGCTGACGGCATGCGGCAGAAGAAGGTCAACTCGTCGGGAACCGTGATCTTCGTGCGGGACGGCCAGAACATGCTAATCGAGATTGACGCCAACCTGATCACCCAGGCTCACTACACCGATTCACCCGGTATGTGGGGCGGATTGGCTTCGGAGCGGAGGGGTTCTGTCAGCAGCTTCTACGGGTTTGACCCGCAGAGCAACACTAGAATATTGGTCTCAATCGGTGGTAACATTACCGACAGTTACCTGTATAAGGCGTTCGGTGAGGAGCTTCTGGTTTCGGGGACGACGGTCAATCCGCTGCGGTTCGGCGGACAGGTGGGGTACTGGCGGGACATCGCGAGCAGGCTGTACGTGAGGCACAGAGAGTTGGATGTGACTACGGGACGGTGGGTGAGTCGGGATCCGATCGGGTTTGACGGTGGGGATTGGAATCTGTATCGGTATGTGGGGAATGGACCTGTTATAGAGACCGATCCGTTTGGGACTCTTCCTGTAGGTTTGAAATTTTGCTGGAGGCCGGTATTTCCAGGATTGCCATACGAGGCCGATGGGCATTGGTATCTCAAGACCGCCGGCTGTGGCTGTATCGGTTACAGTCGGGGAGGGATAATGATTGGGAAAGGTAGTTGCCCAGAGAACAAGGGCGGATGGCAGGGCATCAATGTTCATTGCACGCCGTTGCCGGTAACTCCACAACAACAGGAGTGCCTTTGTGCAGAAGCCGCTTACGCCAAAGGAGTTGGGTCTACAATAGGTGGCAAGCAATGGTTTCCAGGAATTGGGCCAGCACCCGGAGGCCCCTACTACAACGTTTGGGGTCATTCATGTCAAGACTTTGTCTCATCTTTATTAAAGCAATGCAACGTTACAAATAATCTCCCGCCGCCGGATAATTTTTACATACCCCATACACCTTTGCCATATCCATATAATCCAGCAGGTCCAGTTATGGGTCCATACGCCCCATATTAAAGGTTTAAAAATGGGTGATATTTCATATATCGTTAGAGGTAACAACCGTGTAAACAAGGAGGACATTCTAGCAGACCGTTCCTTATCTCAGAGAGGAGGGAAACCAATTGGCTGATGCCCCCCAACCTTTAATAAAATGGTCAGAAAGTACTAGCGGACGGGCGATCATTACATCCGTGATAATGACCGCCATAGGTGTTGCATCTTTGCCTGCTTCTTTCTGTATAGGGCAGTCTTCCTTGTATCCTCTTCAAGCGCGAGTCTATGTCGACAACTTTATTTATCTGCCATTTTTTATATTAATGGGGGTGCCATTTCTTTTTCTCGCTTTGCCAGCCTGGATACCGCTCGGTGTGGTGTATGGATGGATATTATCTTTAATTACGGTACTGCAAAAAAGATTTCGATTCAGACCTGTAACTTGTATTGGATATAGTTTTACTGCCATGTACCTTATTAGCGTCATTTATGGGTTGATATTAACCCGTATGGGTATCCTCTTATCAGTTGGAGGGAACTTTTCCTCGTTTGCCTTATGGGTATTGATTACGGTGATGCCGGAAATAGTTTGTGGATCTCTGTATTTTTCGATAGGGTATAAATTACATCCATTATTTGGTTTGAATAAAAGAACGTTGTATTTCGGTATTTCATTTTATATATTATTTTATATATGCACCGTTGGGAGCGTCCTTTATCATTGAGTTAAGAGCTTGTCTGATAAACCCAATCATAAAAATATGATATACAATATATTGTTAATATAAATTCATTATACTACTACATATAGTATCATTGTAGTTAATTTTGAAGTTTGTCGGACAGGCTCTTAACCAAAGTCAGCTATCCCGACGGTACGGCTGAGACCTACACCTATTCGGCGGACGGGATGCGGCAGAAGAAAGTCAACTCGTCTGGAACCGTAATCTTCGTTCGGGACGGGGAGAACGTTTTGATCGAGACGGACGCCAACCTGGTGACGCAGGCCCACTACACCGACTATCCGGGAATGTGGGGCGGATTAGCTTCGGAGCGGAGGGGTTCAACCAGCAGCTTTTACGGGTTCGACCAGCAGGCCAATTCGCGCATTCTGATCTCAATGGGCGGTAACATTACCGACAGCTACCTCTATAAGGCGTTCGGTGAGGAGCTTCTGGTATCGGGAACGACGGTCAACCCGCTGCGGTTCGGCGGACAGGTGGGGTACTACCGGGACATCGCGAGCAGGCTTTACGTGAGGGCAAGGCATCTGCGGACCGATCTGGGTAGGTGGGTAAGCCGGGATCCGATTGGGTTTGACGGGGGGGATTGGAATCTGTATCGGTACGTGGGGAATGGACCGGTTTTATTTGAGGATCCTTCGGGAAAATGGAGACCTTGTGGCCGGAGGTGGTGTCCTTCCTCGCCTCCTGGTATATGTTTTTGGTGTTGCTATCAAGCCTTAATCGATTGGGGGATACTGCCAAAAGCGGCATGTATGATGGCAAAGGAGGGGTGCGGGTCACACGTGCGATGTCATCCGCATCCACCTTCACCACCGCATCCGCCTTCACCACCATCTCCATCGCATTCAAACTGTAATTGGTGGAATAGTATCAGTCACGGATGCTATATGGCGTGCATCCAGCTTGGAAATGAAGTCGGTGGATGGCAATACGATTGCTGCGAAGATTTATGTGAAGAGGTACCGGATGAAGATGATGCAAAGGAGTTGTGTGAGAAGGAATGTGCAGCAATAATTGAGAGTGGAAAGATGCCTCCACCGGACTTTGGGCACCAATGGTGACGGTGAAACGAAAGGCAGGAGGACTTCCGATGTTTTTAAGACAGATATTCAAGTGGTTGTTTAACGGCAGAATATTGTTCGGTTTTGTGCTAGGGTTATCGGCAGGCGTTATTCTAAACGCGTACGTAAGCGGATCACAAACAAAAGATCCGGCCGTAATTCGTGCACAGCGATTTGAACTAGTAGATAAAACGGGACATCTTTTAGCGGATTTCGGTCCCGATCGATTTTACAAATCGGGGATCGTAAGTCTTGATATTTTCAACAAAAATGGAGCCTTTGGCATTGGATTAGACCCAACGGGTACTTCGACGCTTAGTATGGAAAACTACAAAGAGAAAACTATAGTTGGCATTGATTCCGGTGCTAGAGGTGCTCCACCTGGTATTCTTCTCAGAGGGAAAAAAACGAGGATTATTCTTACATTTAGAGGACTTAATGGGAAGCCCGTCATCGCGTTCCACGACAATAACAATAATGTTAGAATTTGGACGACTCCTAGATAAATGACTTTCGACACCTCTAGTTATTAGTTATTTTTGAGGTCACAAGGGATCGATTTATATGAAAAGTATGCCTATGCCGTTCGATCCAAAGGGTGTCCTTTACCTACACCTGGGATTTCGAGAACCGACTGACCGGCGTATCTTCTGCGGGTGGGGCTGAGACCTACACCTACTCGGCGGACGGGATGCGGCAGAAGAAGGTCAACTCGTCGGGTACCGTAATCTTCGTTCGTGATGGTGAAAACGTTTTGATCGAGACCGACGCCAGCCTGGTGACTCAGGCCCACTACACCGATTCCCCCGGCGAGTGGGGCGGATTGGCTTCGGGAGCGGCGTGGGAACACCAGCAGCTTCTACGGGTTTGACCAGCAGTTAAACAGCCGTATTCTGATTTGAGGTACCATCAAAAAGATGGTAGTTTACAGCGATCCGACCTGATTTGTCAAATTAATTGCAAGAGTTGTTTACTTGAATTAAAAAATCAGCCGGTAGCAAGAATATGCATCCGGCTGAATAATGGGGAGAACGCTAGGCTTCGACCGGATCGAGAAAGTATATCGCTTCGGTCGCCGTCTCCCAATCGGAGGCGGTGTACTTCTCGACCGGCTTGTTAAGTTGAGGATCAAGCTCACTGAGTACCGCGGTGAGCTTTTTGGCGTTGTGCAGTATATCCGAGCTGATCACCGGTTCGGCCGCCTCCAGGAATCTGGCTTTGGCCAGCTCCAGTCCGTTGCCGGGAGCGGGAGTAGCCGGCTTCGGCTCTCTGGACACTTGAGACGGAGGCGATCCGCCCTCGTTAAGCCATCTCATCAGCACATCCGCCACCTCGCTGCCCGGCTTGGGAATGACCGCGCCGCTTAAGGCCTTGCACCTGGACTTGGAAACGACGAAGTTGTTCTCCAAATCCATATCGGCCACCACGTCGAACTCGTACTCCACCCCGTCACGCTGGATCGGGGCCATGCCGATCTTCTTGGGCACCTGCTTTCCGTTTACCTCCTGAATGACGTACTCGGTCTTGGCCCGCATCGTCACGATCAGGTGGCAGTCAACGCCCAGCATTGAGTCAACCAATCGGTTGTGAAGGGGTGTCACCTCCCGCCAGGCAAAGTAAGAGTTGCCCGACTGGGAGCGCTTGGCCGCTTTGTCCACCTGATCGAGCGCTCCCTCCTTGCCCATCCAGGCATGGGAGAGCGAATCGATGACGAGGACATGGTAGCCGCCCTTCTCGGCCGTCTCAATCGCCTCACAGTAGCGCAGCGGACAGCCCGAAACCCAATTACCAACGCAAGACCGTCGGTGAAGTGCTCCTGCACGAATTTGACCCGTTCGCCGTAGTTTATCATGGCTCAGGTCTCTGAGGTGACAGTTGCTTCAGGTCCCCACACACGGGCGAGCGTGACTAGGATATTCTTCTCCATGCGCGCGATCAGCTCGCGGTTGGCGGCGACCAGCGTCTGTTCGGCTTCGATTTCGGCGACGATGGCTTGCTGCATGACGACATCGTCCGGGATCGGAATTGGGATTCTGTTCAGCGCTTCTTGGTTCACCTTCGGTTGCGCTGCGCCGGTGACGAATTCCTCGATGGAAATGGAATTGAGATAGACCTCCACGAACTTCTGCGTCGCGGGTTCTGCGAACTTCAAAACGTGAGCGTGATTGTTTACCCAGCATTTACCGGACACCGAGAATGCAATGGGCGTTGATCGAGCGAGCAGGTTCGCGCCATCCTCTGAAATGAGAAGGATGTCTTCGTCGAAGATGAACTCGGCAACGGAATCGACGATGCCGGACGCGCCGTAGTAAGGAAATGGTCCTGCTTTGCGGTCGCCTTTGGTGATAGGGACGCGACGCGAATCCAAGTTCTCGGCGAGGCTGCCAAGATTGCATTTCGGCCAGTCGGGGTGGATGGGGATGTGCGGGCGGTAGTTATCGAGGACGGTGCGGGCACCGTTGATGACCTTCTGGTAGCCCTCGATCTCCGCCACGATCTCTTTCTGCACCTCCAGCGGCGGCAGGGGGATTTGGATGGCTCCGATTTCCGATAGCCGCAAGGACGGATAGGCCTGGTCCGGCGTTATGTCGCGAGCATCAACCCGACACAAAAGATGATAGACGTACTTCGGGAGCGCCTTCGACTCCTCGCAGATGATGCAGGCGAGATGACTCGACACATAGGCTGGTGCTCCCATGACGACCCGGTGATTCAAAAAGGTGGATGCGCCGCTCTTGGGAAAAAGTATCGTTCCAACCGGAAACAACTCCAGACGGAATTCCGCAAGTGCCTTGGCGTTCACTTTGTCAACAGAACCAACGAAGTTGTCTGAAAGGTGAACAGCGCCGACGTCCGACGTGCGAATGAAGGGAGCTTCGCCTCCGGCAAAGTATTCGTCGCCCTGCGGTGCCGAGTTGCCAGAAGTGACCCTTGCGACGTCGCCCAGCCGAACGTGCGGATATGAGGAAGCCCGCTCAGTCCCCTCCCGATACCGCTCCCCGCTGAGGTTGAAGTCACCATTCGCGGCGATCCTTTCCTTTGCCACGATCAGGCCCAGCGTGGGATGGTAGTCAGCCACCGATTCCCCCGCGCGCAGGCGGCGCAGGTATTCGCCGATCTCGGCCTGGGCTTGCGGCAGGTCGTTCTTGTCGAAGGCGCGACGCTGGGCGCCGAGGCCGAAGCCGTCGTTCTCGATCTTGAAGAAGGCGATGCTGCCGCTCTGCTTCGCCAGCGCCTTGTCGAGGATCAGAATCGAGGTCTTGACGCCGGAGTACGGGTTGAACACGCCAGCCGGCAGGGAGACGACGGCGACGAGGGCGTTTTCAACAAGCATCTTTCGCAAGTCTTTGTAGGCGGTCTGGCTCTGGAAGATGATCCCTTCGGGCACGATGATGCCAGCGCGGCCGCCGGGCGTGAGGTGCTCGGCCATGTAGTCCACGAACAGCACCTCGCTGCGCTTGCTCTGCACGCTGAAGCGGTTGTGCGGCTTGATGCCCCCCTTTGGTGACATGAAGGGCGGGTTGGCGAGGATGACGTCGGCGTGCTCGTTCCAGCGCTCCTGGCTGGTGAGGGTGTCGTACTCGTAGATGTGCGGGTCGGTGAAGCCGTGCAGGTACAGGTTGACCAGCGACAGGCGCACCATGTCGGGCGAGATGTCGTAGCCCCTGAAGTTGGCGGCCAGCCGTCCGCGCTCGTCGGGGGTTAGAGAAGAAACGAACATGGATGGGCAGGATTTACAGGATGGTTGGGCTTTCTCTTTATCCTGTCCATCCTGTGTATCCATGTTGATTTGGTTTGCCTTGAGGATGTGCTTGTAGGACGAGATCAGGAATCCGGCGGTGCCGCAGGCGGGGTCGAGCACGGTCTCGTTCTTCTTCGGGTCCACCACCTCGACGATGAAATCAATGATGTGGCGCGGAGTGCGGAACTGGCCGGCATCGCCCTGGGAGCCGAGTACTGAGAGCAGGTATTCGAAGGCGTCGCCGAGGCGCTCGGAGTGGTCGTACTCGAACTCGTCAATGATCTTGAGGAAGGCGCGCAGGGTCTCCGGGTCGCGGTAGGGCAGGAAGGCGTTCTTGAAGATGTCGCGGAACAGTGGCGGGATGCCGGGGTTTTCGGGCATGCGCGTGATGCCTTCGGCATACAGGTTCAACGTCTCAAAGCCGCCCAGACCGGCGCGCATGAGTTTAGCCCAGCCGTAACGGGCGAAGTCGCCGGTAAAGAACTTGCGCTTGCCGCCCAGCTCTTCAGACTCGGCGTCCATGTCGTCCATAAACTTGTAGACCAGCGCGATGGTGATCTGCTCGACCTGACTCTTGGGGTCGGGCACCTTACCGACGAGAATGTCGCGGGCGGTATCGATGCGGCGCTTGGTGGTGGTGTCTAGCATGCTTGTTGAGAAATTACCCTGATGAACAGGATATACAGGATCGTCGATTGGAATCGAAATGGTTCCCGTGCATGCTGATCATCCAAGTCTAAAATCCTTGTGAATCGCTTGTACTCAAGCTTTGGGTTGCCAAAGTTGATGAGATGGCCGACTTCGATTCCCGTGGCGTTCAAATAGTTGATGATCTGGGCCTGGTGTTCCGGTGCGATGGCTTTGACCGCTTTCAACTCAAGGATCACCTTTTCCTCAACGAGGATATCTGCATAGAAGCCCCCAACGCATTCACCCCGAAACATCACCTTCACCGCATGTTGGGATGTTGCAGAAAGGCCCTTATGTCGGATCGCGACAAGGAGTGCCTTCTCGTACACGGACTCGAGAAAGCCGGCGCCGAGTTCGTTCATCACATCAAAAGCGCAACCGATCACGATCCCTGTTATTTCTTCATGTTTCAATCTCTCATCCTGTATATCCTGTCCATCCATGTCCAACTTCCTCAGGCGGCGAACTGGTTCAACGAAACGTAGTCCTTGACGTATTCAGGAATCAGCGTGCGGTACTTCTTTGGCACGGCGCGGAAGTCGTGGGTCGAGAACACCGGGTTGGTGGCCAGGTCGGTGAACTGGCGCTGGTCGATGATTTCGCGCACCCGCCCGCTGGTGACGTAGGCCTTGAAATAGTGCTTGATGGCCGGGATCGCCGAGGGGGGCTCGGGGACGTGGTCGGCCACGAACTTGGCGAACTCTTCTTCGAGCAATTCGTCCTTGCTCTTGAAGCGCGGGATCAGCCCAAAGACTTTCTCTAGGATTTCGCGCAGGGTGATGCGCCGGTCCACGGCGGCGGCCTTGCGCAGCTTGTCGAGGCTGTAGTACTCCTCGGGCTTGTCGAAGACCTCGCGGTTCACGTAGTCGATCACGCGATCCCACTGGCCGGCTTCGACGGCCTCGACGATGACCGGGTCTTCGCGCACGGCCTCTTCGAAGCGCTCGAAGAACATTCGGTCGATCTTCATGCCTTCGGCGCCCACTTCCGCAATCTGGATCGAAGCGAGGATATCGGCGCCCAGGTGCTCGTAGGTTCCCTCGTACGCCACCGGCCCGGTTTGGCCGCCGTCATCGCGGGGCTTGCCGGTCGGCCGCGGCAGCTTGATCACCTCGTCGTAGTTGAACTCGGTCTCGAAGTACTCGCAGTTGGCGAAGAAGTCGAAGAGCTTGAAGCCGGTCTTCTGCGGCTGCAAAACGCCGTCCTTGAGGCTGTCGTCGAAAAGCTGTTCGAGGAAGTTATGCTTGCGGGTGCCGCGCCCCTTGATCTGGATGAAATCGGTTGGTGAAAAGATGGGCCGGAACAGACCGAGGTTGAGGATGTCGGTGCAGTCGTAGCCGGTGGTCATCATGCCGACGGTAACGCACACCCGCGCCTTACTTGTCTTGTAGGCCGGGATGAAGTTGCCCGAGCCGAGCAAGTTGTTGTTGGCAAAGTTGATGGTGAACTGCTGGGCGTCCGGCACCTGCGAGGTGACCTGCACAGCGAAGTCGGACTGGTATTTGCCGGGGAACATGCGGTCGGCGATCTGGTTGAGAATCTGCGCCAGCTTGGCGGCGTGGTTCTGGCTTACAGCGAAGACGATGGACTTACCGATCTCGCCGCTGACCGGGTCGCGTAGCGCATTCTCGAGGAAGGTCTTGCAGAAAAGCTGGTTGGTCGCCTCCGAGAAGAAGCTCCTCTCGAACTCCTGCTGCTTTAAGGTTTCCTGCTGATCCTCGCCGGTATCGTCGGTGAACGAGACGATGAAACCCTCTTCGGAGAGCAGTTCGGTGGTGATTTCCGTGCGCGCATCCACCACGGTCGGGTTGAGAAGGTAGCCGTCTTTAACGCCATCGAGCAGCGAATAACGGAAGGTCGGCTGGCCGCTCTCGCAGCCGAATGTGCGATAGGTGTCGAGCAGCAGGCGGCGTTCGGCCTCGCGCGGGTCGCGGGTGCTTGGGTTGTCCTTATCGAAGCGGCGCAGGTAATCCCTCGGCGTGGCGGTCAGGCCCAGTTTGTAGCCGATGAAGTAGTCGAAGACGGCGCGGGCATTGCCGCCGATGGAGCGGTGCGCTTCGTCGGAAATCACCAGATCGAAGTCGGTTGGCGAGAAGAGCCGCTGGTACTTGTTGTTGAAGAGCAGCGACTGCACCGTGGTGACCACGATCTCGGCCCGCCGCCAGTCATCACGGTTGTCCTTGTAGATGACCGTTTGGAAGTCGGCGGAGAGCAAGCTGGTGAACGCCTTCTTGGCCTGGTCTTCCAGCTCCAGCCGATCCACCAGGAAGAGCACGCGCCGGGCGTTGGCCGAGCGCAGGAAGAGCTTGACCACGGCCGCGGCGGTCAGCGTCTTGCCGGTGCCCGTCGCCATTTCGAAGAGGAAGCGGTCGTTCCCATCCCGCACAGCGGCCTGCAACTGATGAATGGCCTTGAGCTGGTAGGGGCGCAGGAACCGGAGCTTGTTGGCCTGGATGTATGCCGGGCGTTCGGCCTCATTCTTCCAGTCCGCCTCGGACTGGTAGGTCGGACGCTGGGTCAGGACGATGTAGTCCACCTCGATGCGTTCTTCAACCAGACATTGTGGGTTCGGAGTGGTTTTTTGGTAGCCAGCAATGGATTCAGGCGTTGGAAACGAGGTGATGACGTAGGGATTGCCACGCTCCAGGTCCCAGAAGTAGTGCAGGTTGCCGTTGGAGAGAATGACGAAGCGGCAGTTCTGGGAGCGGGCGTACTTGCGGGCCTGCTCCTTGCCGACGAGGGGATTTTTGTCCTCGGCCTTGGCCTCCAAAACGATCAACGGGAAGCCCCGAACGTCGAGCAAAAGGAAGTCGACAAAGCCGCGCTCGGCCTTCTCGAAGTTCTCGCCGAGGGAGTCGAGGTCGGCGGCTGTGATTGCTACGGTCGACTCAAGACGGATGTTGGCCCGGGCCTGACTATCGGGGAAGAAACGCCAGCCAGCCGCTTCGAGCAGCTTGTTGATCTTGATTCGGGCTGTGGCTTCCTTCATGTGGCGCCCACCCAAGCGAAGTTGGCGTTGCCGGCCGGCGGGACGCCGAATTGCCAGCGCTTGCAATGGTATTTGTTATCATTGATCATATCAGCCATCTTCATTGGGTTTTTTATATAGTTTTAATTTTTCAGTGCGTATCAGGGTTGAAATCCGGTGAGCGCGGCCCGGCGGTGGTCAACTTTAGCGGCTTTTTATACCATTCGCCATCAAGCCGGCAAATCCCTGCATAAATACGGATTAAATCGCGGTTCTTTCGAGGGGGGGATGTCGGCTGGTTTGTCTGGAAGTCGTTGGATCATAAGGTCACCGTATTGGAACAACTCGATGGATTGTATTGGACTAAACCCTACTTTATACTTCACGCAATAACCCGCGGCGAGTATTTCTTCGGGGAACTGGGGTGGCCGGTTAGTTATCGAATGGAATTTGTGAATGAGAATGGTCTTATTTTTAAAATTGGTCCAATGGCGCTTAAGGCTGCATTGCGGGTGATTGCTCCAGACGAGACAATCACTACACCGACTGTCCATTTAGCTTACATAAAAGGAAATTTTGACACGGCCGTTCAGACCATGCAGGATCATATCCGCCGTTCAGTGGTACCGACGTGTAACCCTGAAAGATCGTACCGCGTGCAATACCTTTTTCCGTCGGATCAACCGCTCTCGGTTTACCAAGGGATGTCGTATAATTCGGCTAACGTTGAAAAATGTATGGACGTTGCGGCGGCGGCAGGGATGGAGGCTTTTATTGTGGATGGCCCAACCTGGTGTGCCACATACGGAGAATGGCTAGAACCGGATCCCAAGCGGTTTCCAAATGGTTTTGGGCCATTACGAAGATATGCGCATAACAGAGGTTTGCTTTTTGGAGTCTATTTCGAGCTTGAGGGTGGGCGGAACTTGCTCCGTATGGCATTCGCGTTAATATGATCATCCCGGGGCACTATATTACTCGGTTAACGGCGGGACTGGTTGGTAAACCGCTGGAAAGATTGCGAGGAAGTATTCCAATGAGGCGATTTGGCAATCCTGATGAGGTCGGTCCCGCTGCCATACTCCTCCTCTCCGATCGGTTGAGTCCCTATACGACCGGGACATACTTGGTTATTGATGGAGGGCTTCAGCTACACCCCATTCCGTTGTTCACCGATGAGGAGATATATAAACTGAACGACGTACCCTTTCAGGCATGAGAATCATTGAATAACGAGAGTAACTTGGCAAACAACAATATCAAACAAGGAGAATACCGTGATTCAACGACATCTATTGATGACACTTGCATCAATATTAGCCCTATCTCTGGGTATTACCGGCGTGTCCAGAGCTGAGAGAATGAAAAATAACACCCCTTCTCTCTTCCCCACAAACTTGCCCGGCGCGAAATGGGTGCAGTTTAGAGCGAAAGGCTTCACCTCACCCGTCAGCGGAGTGATCTATCGGCTTCAGGATCATGTGACAAACGGCATGGCGCTGGGAGGCATTGATACCGGATGTCAAGACTTGGCCACGAGCGGGCTGCTTGGCTACTGCACACTATTCAATACAATTATTCCTCGCCGCGGTCCCCTCAATCTGCCCATTCTTGGACTGAGCGTTGGAGGGAAGACATGGGTACTTTGCGACCCTAAAAAGATAGAGTATGGCGAGGGAGGATATCAGCCCTCCACTCCGGGCACTCCCTATAGAATATGGCGTGGAAACGGTTATGTTGACACTAAAGCTCCTTTCCTGCCGACCCGATCCCACCTTGATCTCAAGGGTGTATCTACTCCCAGTCAAATATACTACTGGGGCCATTATCCTGTTGCTGACATGGAGTTTGAGACCGACGCGCCGGTGAGCGTAGGTCTCCGCGCTTGGTCACCCTTCTTGCCCGGTGATTTGAAGGCATCCACACTACCTGGTATTATCTTCGAGGTACATCTTCACAACACCACACCCAAGACACAGAAGGGAACGCTGGCATTTTCGTTTCCGGGACCGCTACCCCAAGAGGCTGGCAGCGATCAGTTCAAACGCACCGAGTTGCACGGAGGGTTTAACGGCGTGGAGGTTTCCAGTCCGGATGCATCGTATTGTCTAGGCGTCATCGGAAAGGAGAGCCTTCGGTTGGGTGGAGGGCTTGGCGCAGAGGCCGGCGCCTGGCTTAAGATTGCAAAGCAGTTGCCGGAGAGCACCTCAAATCAAGCCGGATCTTCGGCTGTGGTGGACTTTACCCTTCGTCCGGGCGGCAGTAAAGTTGTCCGATATGTACTGACATGGTACGCGCCGACGTGGAATGCAGGCGGCTACAATTGGGCCGGCGCACCTCATAGATTTACCCACATGTATGCCCGTTACTACCCTAGCGCATCGGATGCGGCGCAGACACTTGCCCGATGGCATACCTCGTTGCTGAGGCGGGTACTGGCGTGGCAGCAAGTAATCTATACCGATCAGCATCTCCCTATCTGGCTGCGCGATTCGCTGATAAATATTTTATATTTAATACCGGAAGATGGGATGTGGGCGCAGAAGCAAAAAAATCTTCTTAACTGGGTTCGAGCAGACAGCGGTCTTTTTGGCTTGAACGAGTGTCCTCGTGGTTGCCCGCAGATTGAGTGCATCCCTTGTAGTTTTTACGGCAATCAACCACTGGTATATTTCTTTCCTCAGTTAGCTCTCTCGACCCTACGGGGTTACAAGCACTACCAATATCCAGATGGGGCAGCGGTGTGGATATTTGGCGGATGCACGGGCAACACACCGCCCATTGATTTTGCCAATCCAACCAAGGGCTATCAGTTCACCACGAATGGTATTTCGCTGGCGACGATGGTAGATCGCTACTGGCTGTGCTACGGTCAGAAAGATAAGGAGTTTCTCAAAGAGTTCTATCCCATCGTAAAGCAAAACCTGATATACACGGTCAACTTACGGCCCGCATACCCGATCGGCGAGCGGATCATCGCCATGCCTACCGGTAACGTGGGTACGGAATGGTTTGAGGCTCCAGCACCCGGCTGGGCCGGAATGGTAACCCATGTAGGAGGCCTCCACTTGGCCCAGATACTTATTGCAGAACGGATGGCGAAGGCGATTGGTGATACCGCATTTGCCAAGCAGTGCCGGGATTGGTTCAAAGCCGGGTCGGCTGCTCTGGAGAGTAAGCTATGGGCGGGTGACTATTATTTGAACTACTGGGAGCCCGAGACGGGGAAAATATCCGATCTGGTATTCGCCAATCAACTGGATGGTGAGTGGGTTGCACGTCAGGAAGACCTGCCGAACATATTCCCTCCGGACCGCACCGCTAAAACGCTCGATACGATCCTGCGATGCAATATTGCAGTGACCAAATACGGCGCCGCCAATTATGCTAATCCGAACGGTTCTCCGGCAGTGGGGGTAGGAGGTTATGGCACCTACGCCTACTTCCCGCCGGAAGCCCTCATGCTTGCGATGACCTACATATACAACGGCGAGAAGGAGATCGGTCTGGATCTGGCGCATAAAGTATGGTACAGCATTGTGTGTCAGAAAGGCAACACTTGGGATCAGCCCAACATCGTGCTCGGTGATTCCGGGAATGTGACGTATGGGTGGGACTATTACCAGAATATGATGCTCTGGTCACTGCCAGCCGCTCTCGAGGGCGAGGACTTTGCCGCTCCGACCAAGCCAGGAGGATTAGTCTACCGGGTGCTTCAAGCGGCCGCCGGGCGTATCAATCAAACCCACTTGACGCGTCCAAACTCCCTTACCGTCGGAGAAAGAAAAAGATAATGAACCCTTTAATTGGCGGATTTAGTCTGGTATCTTTTGCCGCAGTTTCAGCCGGGGCATTTGGTCTCCAGTACCGTATGCTACGCCGATATACGGTGGAAAAGGCGGTGAACACCCCGTATGCTTCGGCGGCGGTGCTTCTTGTCGGGATGGCGGTTCTCGCGTACGCCAACAGCTTGATGTAAAGGCGATCGTTATCCTTCGATCAAGATGATGGGAAAGTATATTCAGTATCGCACTCTGTATCGGTACATGCCGAATTATAAAATTAGGCACACTTAGGAGGTATACGAAAAGGAATGAATAGATTATAAAGAGGCTGTTGTAAAAGCCAAATATATACCTATAAAAACTTAATATATTCTATAAATTGTCCATGAAATAAACTATAAAACGTCCGTATATTTATCGTTTAAGCCTTTATCGCTGCCGCATAAGGGAATGGTGAGAATATCAATTTAGAGAGTAACTGCAAATAAGTAGGATAACATCATCACTGAAATCACAAAGGAATAAAATGAAACAACAAGGATTTCTACCATCAGGTTGTAGAGTGTCCGGCAGGAATTGGAGCATCGCCCTCTTTCTAGTTGTAATTGTCATGATTGTTGAAGCAACTGGATATGCAGGCGCTGCGAATGATGGAGATACTCTGGTGAAACAATACCGTCATCTAGGCTACATCGTAGTAACACCCCATGGTCCTCTGGATGGAGGAGATTTCGGCCCTTTCACACCAGGCACGAAAACTGCTGGAATCCAAGAAGCCATCAACGAAGCAAGGAAGGAACATCTCAATCTATTTATCGCTGGTGTCCAGGGCGATAGAGGGGGAGGAGCGCACTATATAACAACAAATACTATTTACATTCCGCCGATGCAGGGGTTTCGCATTGATGGAGGGGAAGCCGTTATCACTTACAATGGGAATAAAACGGCGGATACAATCCGAATTGATAGTTGCATGGATTGTCATTATCGGTTTGGCATTCTCACCAATGCAGGAAACGGTGCCGTTATTCGCCTCGCGCCGGTGAATCCAGTGCCGATTGATGGTTTAAAAGTAATTACTGATAGCAGCTTCAGCGTCTCATCGGTGGTGGGAGGCGGATTCTTCAGCTTTGATACTCACCAGATTAGCGGGCTTAAGGGTACGGGTATTTTACTGGATGCTTCATTAGGTCCAATTCTTTGGAACCGGATTAATGCGAATGCGGTCCTTCTCTGCAACAGGGGAGTTTACCTGCACGGTAGCGGTGTACAGGATAACTGGATCCGAGTTCTGCATAACCACCAGTGCCGGATTCACCTCCAACTGGGCGATAAGGATTCTGTCCCAGAGTTCAACCGGATTGATATGTCCATCAACAGCGAGGGGGTGCGGGGAAGCGTCGGCGCTGATCTGTTCGGGTCCCGTAATTTTTTGACGCTGGATGTGTCGCAAGCATCCAAGGGGAAAGGGCTCATTTTTGAAGAAAGCGCAAAAGATAATATAGTATATGAGTTGAATCTGGCCGGAGGGACCACAAATCGCGCCAAGATTCCAACCAACGAAGTTATCACCGCTTCTCCTGTTGGATTTCAGGTGGAAACCCCTGCTGTCCCAAAGTCCGATCAGGTGGTTACAAATCGTAATCCGTATATGATTGAGATACTAATTTTGGATCCGGGTAAGGTTTCGTCATGGATTCTCACCGATGTATCCGGAGACAGCCAGAAAATCAGGTCAGGTCTTTTTCCGGGACAGACCGTTCTGCTGGGACGAGGGGAAAGCATCCGGCTCTCTTATACCGTTGCGCCTAAATGGAGGTGGAGGGCATTTAGCGGCAGGTAGTGATCGAGGTAGAGTTATTCGCCACAAGAGGGTGTGCCAAACAACCTCGTTACGATATTATTTCAATTTTAATAACGTGAAAAGGCTTATTGAAGATTGAAGAATGGTAGAACAGATTATCTTCTTATTGCTAAACCGAAGATTAAACAGAGCTCATATCAATGATGATCATTGATGCTCACACGCATATTTTTAATAGGGTTAATGGTCGAATTGGCGCCGGTGCCACACGGTCGCTGCGGTACGGAAAAGTGCGATGCGGCGACTCGGAAATAATCCGACTATTGCCTCCATTTTCAGGGTTCACCTCTTTTCCGCCGGAGGTATTGTTGGAGTACATGGATTGGGCAAACGTAGATAGAGCCGTGCTGCTTCAGGGTCCATTTTACGGTAACCACAATGAATTTGTGCATCGAGCCGCGCGTCACTGGCCGGATCGGTTTATCGGGGCTGGCTACCTAGATCTTCGCTCTGCTCGGATTCGTGAAGATTTTAAACGGATTTTCGAAGACTTCGGTTTTCACATCATAAAGTTGGAGATGAGTGTGACGACCGGTTTTTCGGGTCTCTATCCCGATCTATGCCTCGATGACTAGTGTAGTGCACATGACGGTTCTTTACATATTTGAAAATGGTTGTTGGAAGGTGGTTGAGTTCATACCATATCTCCCCATACAACCGTTCTGATGTCAAGCTATATAGTGTGCATAACACTAGCATTTAGAGTGGCTATGGGATGAGATAGAACGTCAAGGTATGGTGCTGACAGTGGACTTGGGAGCTGTGGGAACAGAATCTTATCAAACAGGCGCAGTTGGGGCGATTCTGGATCGCCATCCGAACCTACGGCTTGTTATTGCACATTTGGCCCAACCACCGTTAGGTAGCGCGGATAACACGAGGTTGCTACACCAGTGGAAGGAGCAGGTATTGCTCGCACGAAATCCCCAGGTCTGGCTGGATATGGCGGCTTTGCCCGCATATTCCAATGAGAACTATCCCTATCCAACCGCGCTGGAACTATTGAGAAAGGCCGTTGAACTAATTGGGAGTGCCAAGATACTATGGGGATCGGATGTTCCCGGTCTGCTTAATCGAGCCACATACCATCAACTTCTCGATTATATGGTTCAATACAGCGAGTTCCTCAGTGAGACCGATCGGGCCAGGATATTGGGGGAGAATGCAGCTTTCGTATATGGAAAGTAGGAATAAACGCAAAATGATAAATGTGAAGAATCACGAACTGAGACCACTATGTGTGTCAATTCTGCAAAGTGCCGGAGCTCCGCTCGATATTGCATCCACTGTAGTTGATTCGCTGCTGGATGCGAGTCTACGAGGGTATGACTCGCATGGCATCGTCCGTATTCCCCAGTATGTTCAAGATATACACGCTGGCCAGATTCAGCCGAGTGCCCGCCCTTCTGTGATTAACGAAGGACCTGCTTTTGCAGTGATTAACGGTAATTACGGCTTCGGGCCCTTAGCGGGGCGTCTTGCGACTGAGGTCGCGATTAATAAAGCATCCAGGATTGGTTTAGCAATGGTCTGTATCCGATCTACAAACCACTTGGGCAGGATTGGGGAATATCCCGAGCGAATCGCGCGGAATGGATTAGTTGGATTGGCCTTCTCAAACGCATTAACTCCCCGCGTCGCTCCTTTTGGAGGTGCGCGCGCGTGCCTCTCTCCAGAAGTCATCTCGGTGGCTGCGCCGATACCTGTCTCTTCGGATTGTGAGGATCCTTTTTTACTCGATATTACCTGTAGTGTGATCCCGGAAGGCAAAGTACGGCTCTGCCGAAATCAAGGAATACCTCTTCCAGAAGGCGCAGTAATTGATGCTGCGGGGAGGCCGACAACAGATCCGGCAGCTTACTACGGCCCACCGGAAGGAGCTTTGCTTCCAATGGGCGGCCCTGTTGCATATAAAGGATATGGACTGGGGTTGGTTTGTGAGTTGCTTGCGGGAGCTATGGGAGGCACTGGGTGTAGCGGGGAATCAGAAGAAGAGGAAAGTGGACTGTTTCTGCTAGCCGTAGATCCTGCCGTGTTTGTACCGATGGAACGTTTCAGTTGGTCTGCAGTCGGCCTTTTCGAGCGCGTAAAGAGTTGCCCTACCGCTTCCGGGGTAGAGAGTGTACTCATCCCGGGAGAAATCGAATCCAGAACGGCGCGCATAAGGAAGGAAGAGGGTATTCCGATTGATGATGAAACTTGGAAACGACTGGCAGAGGCGGCGGATGAGTCTGGCTACCCCATAAACGCGCCAACAGCCAAGAGAGAGGAATTAAATCAATGAATGTGCGCCCAAACACCACACTGCACAAACTACGAGCCGGTGAAATCGTACTTGGGGGCGAGACGGTAACAGGTTGCAGGGGGGTGCCGTTGATTTATGCGGACGCCGGAATGGACTTCATTTGTCTGGATATGGAGCATGGCGGTTCCAGCATCGAAACAGTGGCGGCGCTTATTCAGACTTCCCGTCTAGTCAACCTTACGCCGTTAGTACGGGTCAACTCACCGGAGTATCATCTGATCGCCCCGCTTTTGGATAACGGTGCTCAGGGGATCATCGTGCCTCGAGTGGAAGATCGTCGAGTTGTAGAGAGAGTGGTGAGTTGGTGCCGATTTCCGCCCCAGGGCGTCCGCGGTTGCGGCTCACCGCTTTATGCAAACGACTACCGCGCTCTGTCGCTTGAGCAGTATGTTATTGAAACACCGCCAGAAATACTCGTAGCGGTACAGGCAGAGACAGGCCGCGCCATAGAAGTAATTGATGAGATTGTTGCCGTTGAGGGACTTAATCTGGTTATAATTGGGCTTGCAGATTTGTCGCTCTCACTTGGTCTCCCCGGTGAGTTTGACCACCCGGTATTAACTCAGAAAATGGAGCAAATTATTTCGGCCTGTTCTCGACATGGTATCTATGTTGGCATTGCTGGTGCTACTAATCCAGGAAAATGGATACCGATGGGTATCCAGTTCCTAAGCTGCCTAAATGACATCGCCCTTCTGTCAGAAAGCTGCTTGCGGAGGGTACAAGAAATCCGAAAAGCATTATAATATCCACATTTTGTAACAGTTCAGTTTTGTGGGAATGCTGTTCGTTCGCCCCCACCCCAGCCCTCCCCCGAGGGGGGAGGGTGTCACCCGTTTCCTCCCGCTTCCGATTCCCCCTCTCCGAGTTCGGAGAGGGGGTTAGAGGGTGAGGTGATTTACCTGTTAACTTTTTATTTTCCGCAAAACTGAATTCATTCCGGTCTCCGCCTTTTGGGCGTACCAGTCGGCCTCGAAGACGCGGTAGAGACAGTCCAACGATACCGGGTTGGCCTTCATCCGCTTCTGGTTCAGCCAGGCGATGGCGGAGTGAAGCGCGCCGCCGAAGGCGAGGCCAGCAGGAATAAACGGCCTACGTTTCGCTATTGACAATCGGCGTCTCCAAGCCCCATAATTTGAGAGCGATAACGGGGTGTAGCTCAGTTTGGCAGAGCGCTTGCTTTGGGAGCAAGAAGTCGCCGGTTCAAGTCCGGCCACCCCGACCATCGGGTGCGGGGGTGACTAAATTCCCTCGTGTTTTAGTCACTTGCTTTTCGGCGGCGAACCGCTTCTCCAGAAATTGAGGAGGAGCGAATGAATAACTTATCACTTGCTTTTCGCGATTCCGGCAGGCCGGAAACGGGCGAGGTCGCCGCTTGGCCGGTTAGCGAACTTGAAAGCCTGATTGACGAATGGATTGCCGACTGTCAGGCGCGGATGCACTCGAAAGCCACCATCCGATGGCGGATCGACCTTACCGGCAAGTTCCGCTGGTGGCTCAGACAGAATGAGCTGACGCACTGCGGCGCCCGTGAAATCAGGGCGTTTCTCAACTATCTGCGCGTCCCTCATAAAGACGGACGCTGGGGCAACCCGCATCTGACCGGCGAGGTGAAGCCCTACACTATTCACGCCTATTATCGGACATTGCGTACCCTGTTCAACTGGATCGCCGCTGATTTGGAGATGGAAGGGGTGGCGTTCCGTAACCCGATGAAGGCGGTCGGCGCGCCGGTCGCTCGAATGAGTGACGTGAAGCCGTACTCAGCCGATGAAATCAGGCGGTTTATGGAGGCGGCCAAGCGCAGCCGCAACAGCGCCAGAAACGTCGCCCTGATCGCCTTCCTGCTGGACACGGGCGCCAGGGCGTCGGAAGTGTGCTCACTCAGGCGAGGCGACGTAGACCTGAAGCAAACCACCTCGTGGGTGATGGGCAAGGGCGGCAAGGGACGCAAAATCGTATTCAGCCCGACGGTCGCCCGCCTCTTGTTCAGGTACTTTCGGGTGGAACGACAGAGCGATGACGCGCCGCTGTTTGTGAGCGAGTGCGGCGGCAGCTTTACAAGGGTCAGCTTGTATCACCTGATCTGCAATCTCGGCAAGGAGGCTGGCGTAGACGGGGCGAACGTTCACAAATTCAGGCACACCTTCGCGGTGGAGATTCTGCGGGGCGGCGGGCACACCTTCGGCTTGCAGGCGGCGCTAGGTCATAGCAGTATGGCGATGACACGGCGCTACGTTGAGTTGGTGGACGCCGATATAGTGAGCATGCACCGGCTGGCTTCGCCGGCTGCGAGGCTGCTTGGCAAGGGCGGCAAGAGGTAGTCAGTATCGGAAAATAGAACTGATAGGTTAAGTAAGTCTTATCTTATCAGTTCTATTACCTTTTCCTTCTGTCCATACGGTTGGCGACGTTGATCTTAAGACGCGAATGGTGAGAATTACGAAAGGGAAAGGCGGAAAGGCCCGAAGTCAGGCCTTCGGCAAGATGTGCGCCGAGCTGATCTGGCGCTACCTGCGTACCCGTGACCCGGAGGCCGGCGATCCGCTCTTTCCAAGCGGACATACCGGCATCATCTCACCGTTCACGCATTGGGCGAGATATGCCGGCGGCGTGGGATCGCGGCCAATGTGCCCCGTAGCGGCGCTCACCGGTTCCGTCACACGCACGGCATCAGCATGATTCGCGGCGGCGCCAACGTCTTTGCCGTGAGTGTGGGAATGGGGCACTCCGACCTGACAATGACCCGGCGCTATGCCCGGATTGCCGAGGCCGACCTGCGCCAGGCTCAAGATATCGCTTCACCGACCGACCGAATATTAAGGAGGCAATCAAGATGAGTGAGATGGGAATTAAGGGCGATCCGTTAAGAGAAATAATTTCAAAACTGCCGAATACACCGCTTAACTGCGTTCTCGACGATGCCAAGCCGTTTATTAATCGTAGTCCGTTCAGTGAATTAATTTCAACCCCGTCGAACGCGCCGCTTGACCGCGTTCTCAAAGCTATTACGCAAGCTGAGGAGCATATACACAATCTCCAAGCTAGGGCGCAACCGGACGTGATCGATTATTTTCTGGAGATTCATTTGTTTTCGCAGAGTGCCTACCGCGAGACATTATATGGGCCGCCTCCTCACTTTGTCGCCGGGATTCTGGCCGCCCTGTCCAGCAGCCTAAACAACTTCAAAAACCGCCCGCCCGGCCTCATCACCGACTTAAAGCAGCAGGGTGGAGATATACGTGAAAATTGCCGCGCACTCATCCTTGAGGAAGCCCAATTCGCCACAACGGAATGTACAGTACCTCGTAATGATAGTTACTGGGATAATTCCCTCATCCACTGTTTTATGAAAAGTATAATGCCTGGCCGTGATACGCCCTGGGCTCATCTCCCCAATCCTCCTGATTACGTTGATTTGCCGTTGGATATGGTCTCAGTCTCCCGATTTAAAAAGCTCTCAATCGATCTGTTACGCCGAATTGACAATAATTGGCGCCGGAACACTTTGCCCAGTAAGTCTATTATCGTTCCTCCCGACGAGAATATTGCAGATCCCGAGCCTTCACCGCTGGACTTCCTCATTATGAAAGAGAATATTAACGAAACATTACCGCAAGCAGCAAAAGCAACACTGTCCAAGATTGAGTGGCTGATTTTTGAGGACATGGTGGAAAACTCCGATGAATATCAGGAGAGGGGCGATATTAAAAGGGCTGCCGCCAGCTTTGAAATGGAACCGGATAAATTTCGTGCTTACCGCTCCAAAATTAGGAAGAAGCTGAAACCCTACTTGTACTAAGCGGCAAAAACGCTTCTTCGCCTCTTATAATCACCTCTGCCAAACAGAAAAGGCAGGGGTGATTTTTTTACTTTAAAAGAATTTTAGACATCTTTGCAATTTATTGTTGCGAATCCCTCGTTTTTTTCCCTATAGGATGGAGGTGAAAAAATGGTCTTCAAAAAACAGCAAAAATCAGAATCCACCAAGCCCGCTTTCCTAGTTCTGTATCGCGGCTCAAGCGTTGCAGAGGCGCGGGTTGTGGCGGCCAGCTCTGATCCGAAGCTGGTACAGGAATTTCTGAAGCGCATTACCGGCGATTTAATGCCAGTGATGGAAGATACAAGCCATCAGGAAGGGAAAGATGAAGAAAAAGTCAGCTCCTAGCTCGGCCCCCGAGCCTAAGCTATTCGCTTTTTGGATGGACGCCGTCATTAGAATCGCAATGCGCCGCCTGGCTGCTGACCGAACCATCTTGCAACCGAACGCCGGGCGGGAGGCCGGCGATGACAAGGCTTAAACACTTGAGGTTGGATCGCGGGCTGTCGATCGCAGCCGTGGCGACAGCCCTGGGCGTCAGCAACGCCACACTGCTGCGGTGGTTTATTGACAACGATCCCTATGAATCGGGCTAAAAACGAAAGGAGTTGAAAGATGAAAACGATTTACAATCCGTCCGCGTTGAAGGCGCCGAAAGCAACGCGGAAAATGGTTTTCGGGCTGGTTTTGCCGCCGAGCCTGCTGGCTCGGATTAATGAACGAGCCAGCGAGTTGGATGTTAACCGACAAGAGCTGCTGCGATCCGCGATTGAGCGGTTTCTGGCGGAGTCCGATGCGCAAGCTCGATAACAGGGACGGTGTGAAGGCCGTTCGCGTGGGGCTTGAGGATTTGGCGAAGGCGTGCGGCCTCTCGACCTCGACGATTCGCTCCGCATTTCGCGGTTGCGCTAGCTGGCGCACGGCTTCACGGCTTGCCGCCCATCTCGATATTGACCCTGGACGGTTTCTGCCCGGCCGGCGGAAAAGCGGGGGATCGGTTCGCCGCCGTCCCCCGCACCCAAAATGAAAGCCGCCGGCGTGATGAACCGGCGGCTTTCTAAAAACGAAAAGCCGCCCCCAACCGGGCGAGTGGCGGAGGGCGGCGGAAAGGAAATTCAAGTTGAACGGCAGTAATTTTACCACTTTTGAGGAATTACGGGAGTTTTTTTTGCTTAATAAACCCGATGACGTGGTTAGTGATAGGCATGAGCCATGTCCCCCTCGTTTGGACGTTCGTTGCCATCAAGGGTGCAGTGAACCAATACGTTTTTACGAGGGGCCGCATGGTGAAGGGCTCCTTGCTGAGAATCAGTGCCTACATGCTCAAAGTTTATTTGACGAGACGGTGGCCGCGATCCGGGATGCGAAGCGCCTGCCGGCGGCTGAGGCGTCGGGCGAGGTAGTTAAAAAGTCCGAATCGGCGGCCGAGGCAGTTAAAGAGTCCGCTTCTATCCGGCTCGTTCAGCTTGCGCTGGACGCCGGCTTGGAACTCTGGCATGACCCCGATCTGGAAACCTATGCTACATTTGCTCCTAACGGCATTACTCAGCACGCAACGATTCACGGTAGCGCATTTGAATATTGGCTGCGGTGGCTTGCCTTCCGACAGTCGCCGCGCTGGACGCCTGGCACGCAAACCCTCCAAGGCGCGCTCGATGATCTATCCGCGCAGGCGGTTTATGAGGGTTCAGAGCACCGGGTTTTCACACGGATCGCCCACGTGTCGGGCAAAATCATAATTGACTTGGGCAACTCGGATTGGGACGTTGTTACGGTAAGCGCTCGAGGCTGGTCAATTGGCAATGCACCATCGGACGTTTATTTCCGGCGTTCGCGTGGGATGTTACCGCTTCCGAGGCCCGAATCCGGCGGTTCCCTAGATGAGCTTAGACCTTTTCTGAATGTGGCTAATGCCGATGCATGGCGCCTTCTGGTTGGCTTTCTGATCGGTTGCTTCTCGCCCGGCCCGTTTCCTGCTTTGGTTTTGACTGGCCCGCAAGGGGCGGCAAAATCTACCGCTGCTCGGGTGATACGTGAGCTTATCGATCCGAACAGCGCCCCGCTTCGTTTTTTGCCGAAAGAACTGCGAGACCTGGCTATTTCCGGCCGGAACTGCTGGCTACAAGTTTTTGATAACCTCGGGGGACTTCCAGATTGGATTTCCAACGCTCTATGCACCTTCTCCACAGGCGGAGGCTTTGCAACGCGCAAAAACTACACCGACGCTGAAGAGGAGATTTTTAACTTCAAGCGCCCGATCATCCTGACCGGAATTGCCGATCCTGTCAGCCGTCCGGACTTGTTGGATCGCTCATTGGTGCTTGAGCTGGCAGGGATACCCGAAAACAAACGCAAGTCGGAAAAGAAACTTGAAGCTGAGTTTCAGCGGATTAAGCCTCGAATTTTCGGCGCGCTGATGGACGTTTTGCCATCGGTTTTGAAGAATTTACCGAATATCAAACTTGATACATTGCCACGGATGGCCGATTTCGCGATGTGGGTGACGGCGGCTGAAGTATCCTTGGGCTGGAAGTCCGGTTCATTCCTGGAGTCATACTCCCTGAACCGGAAGGAATCCTGTCGGATCGGAATAGAAGCCTCACCGGTCGGTGAAGCCCTGATGGAGATTTTCGGCGAGGGAAGATTCAACGACAGGATTTCGCGGTTATTTGAGATGTTGCTGGGTCGCGTTGACGAGTCTAGTCGCCACGTTCCCGGCTGGCCGAAAAATGTGCAGTCATTGAGCCGGCAACTTAAAGGGCTTGCACCCAGTATCGAGGCGGAAGGGTATACCATCACCTTTTACCGGCAAAAGGACGGCGCGTATGTTTATGTTGATAGGAATTCCATTAATGAAGAAAAGTTCCGCGAAAATGCGTCATTTCCGTCATCGCGTCACCCGCACGCTCAAAATGATCTCTTTGGGGTGACGCAATCGGGCAATGCGGTGACGCAATCGGGCAATGCGGTGACGCATTCGAGCGATGGGATGACGCAATCTGACGGCTCCGGCAAGGCAATTCACGCTCAAAATGACGCAATGACGGAAATGACGCATTTTTCCCCTAACTTTCCTATTCCAGCCGGCCCCGATGCTGACCGCGACCTCGATTCGCTGCTGGCGGCGGCGCCGACTGAAGATGAGGAGGCAAAATGACCATGTTCGTGTCAACCATCGGGAAGTTTCAGAAACACGGCTTCACTCTTTCGCTCAACGGCGATCAGATCGTTGTGCGGCCTGAAAAGCGCGTCACGACGGAGATAGCAGCCTACGTTGAGAAGCACCATGATTTGATTCGCGATGAACTGCTGGAACGCCGCGTTGAATTGGAACGGGAGGCCGCTCGGTTAATTGCTGAGCTTCACCGTCACGGTGGCAAGCTGTGGCTCACAGGTGAGAATCCCGACCGGCTGGTAGCCGGCTGGCCGCGCTCTATGCCCAAAGCCGAACGGCTGCCAATACGCGAACCTCTTGTGAGGTTGGCCGATACGCTGCCTTACTCATTCTGGCAAGCGCATACCGAGCCGATGCCGCTTGAGGCGTTGGCCAAGTTGGTATTCGACGGAAAGGAGATTGAGAAAGATGAACTCAAGACCGTCCAAAGAGCCTGAACTCGATTATGAGGTAATCCAGCGGTTCGAGCGCACAACCTCACGCCGCGAGATATTGGAAACCAAGCTCCTGGAACTGGCCGAGTCTTACGGCTGGCCTACGCTTCAATGCGCCGACACGCGCTGGCTTAGCGGCAAGACTGATTGGGTCAACCTGTCCAGGAACGGCAAGTGGGAGCACTTGAGAAATTGGATTGACTACTTGGAGCAGAAATGATGAGTATGAAACTGCAGGAGGCCGAGCGGTTGATTGCAGAGCTTCACCTGTTTAAACGGATATAAGTCGTATACGGCCTATAGGACTTATCTCATTCTTCATTCTCTTCAGGTACAGTTTGGCCGGCGTGCTCCTTGAGGCTAGCCACGAAGCGGGCGATCGGGCCGGTCGCGGCCTCCTCTTCGGCGGCGGCCTGCAGGATGGCGGCCAGGCGCATGTCGGCGTTACGGCCGGCTCGCTTGGCGGCGCGTCGCAGGTACTCCCGGCTTATGTGGCGCACGATCTCGGAACGGCTCCTCATCCCCTCCGCCTCGGCCAAAGCATCGAGGGCGGCCAATAGCGGCGCGTCGAGCATCAGCGTGATCTGCAGGTAGCGCTTCTCCCCTTTTGGCGACCGCCCGCCCTTTCTCGGCCTCCCGGCAGCCCGCCTCGGTGTCAGCGGCTCTTTTTCGCTCACCGGCGGCCCTCTTTCAGCAGGGTTGAGAGCAGATTGGTGGCGGCGCCCTGCAGGTCGGCCCGGTTGTCGTCGTAGCGCTGCAGGGTGAGAAGGGAGGCGTGGCGGGAGAGCCGCTGAGCGCCGCGCACGTCGCCTGAGGTGGCGTCCAGGTAGGCGGTGATGGCCATGTGGCGCAGGGCGTGCGGGTGAAGCGGACGCCCCAGCGCCTTAATGCCCAGCGCGTTCACCACGTGCAGCAGGCCGCGCCCGGATAGCCGCTGCTCCCCGTCGCTGAAACGGGCGGCGTTGGTGAAAAGGGGCGCGCTCCCGTCCGGGTTACCGCGTGCGGCGAGGTAGTCGCCCAGGGCCTCGACCGAGGCTTTCGAGAGGGTGACCGGCGCCTTCTGGCTCCCCTTGCCCTTGCCTAATATCATCAGCCGGAATTGGGCCGGGTCGAAGTCGGACACGTTGCAGCGGTGAAGCTCCCCTCGCCGAAGCGCGTTTTCGCACAAAAGCAGCAGGATGGCGTAGTCGCGCTTGCCGCGCAGGGCGCTGCGGTCAACCGCCTCAAGCAGCTTAGCCGCTTCGGAAATGGCGGGGCCGCGGGTATCGCGGTAGGAGGTGACCTTTTCGGAGCCGACCAGGCCGGAGGGATCGGCGCAGTCGTAGCCCAGTCGCCTGGCCATCCGAAGCAGCGAGCGCAGGGCGGCCAGCCGCCGGTTGACGGTCGCCTCGGAGAGGTTGCGGTCGAGCAGATCGGCCTTGTAGCCGTTCAGGGTATAGGCCAACTTGGCGACCGGCAGGGAGCAGAAGCGGTTGACCGCTTCCCGGCTCGGCCCCTCATATCCCTGCCAGGTAAAGAAGTCCTTCAGGTCGTTCCGGTAGGCGCGCCGGGTCTCCTCGCTTCGGCTATCGGCCAGCATCATGGCCAGTGGGCCTGCCGGCGCCGCATCCGTTGCAACAGGCAGGCTTACCCGCCCGCCGTTTGGCATAAGCACGCAGCCGCTCAATCCGTTCATTTCGTCCGTGCGCCTCCCCGTTTCATTGAAGCATATATATATATTTTACCCGTTTTTTTACCCTTGTGTCAAAGGGTTTGGAACGGGTGGTAATACTTCCGGTAATGCCTCTTTTCGGAAGTATACGGAAACACGGAAAAGGAAAGGTGATCTTCGGTCTATACATGGGGACGGGCATGAGAACAGGCGGGGGGGGGTATGGCGACCGCTGAAAAA
>JAKBZR010000026.1 GCA_021842405.1 bacterium | reverse complement strand
GCCTTTACATGGTTGGAAAGAAAGGCTATACCTTCTTCAATCGCCGAGGATACCCCATCGTGCAGACCTTCGCCATCGATTCGTCAGGTGTGTCGTTCGATAATGTGAATGCCGTTTCCAGAGCGATCCGCTCCGCCTACGAATCGGGTGAAATTGACGCTCTGCACATCGTTTACGCTCAGTTTGTCAACGTGATCACGCAGCGCCCCACCGTCCTCTCCCTGTTGCCGCTGCAGCCTCCATCTGATGAGGGAGCGGGTCCGGCCACCGATTACATCTTCGAGCCCAATCCGCAAGTTCTATTGAGCTCGCTCCTTCCACGGTACCTGATCACCCAGATTTATCAAGTTCTTTTGGAGGCCAACGCCAGTGAGCTGGGCGCTCGGATCACCTCGATGAGCTCGGCCACCGACAACGCCGGCAAGATGATCAGCAGCTTGACGCTTTCGCTTAATCGGGCGAGGCAAGCGGGCATCACGACGGAGCTGGCTGAGATTATGGGCGGCGCCGAAGCTCTGAAAGGTTGATTTGGGTCGTAAGGTAAACGCCATTAGGACTTAAAACGGTAAAGTATCGAAGAGAATGAAACAATTGTGGGCGCCGTGGCGCATGCAATATATCGAAAAGGCCAGCAGCGTTACCGGCTGCATCTTTTGCGAAAAGCCGGGCCAGAAATGCGACGAAGAGAACCTGATTCTCTATCGTGGCCTACTCGCCTTTGTCATCCTCAACGCATTCCCATACAGCAACGGCCATCTCCTGGTCGCCCCCTACGAACATACCGCCGATCTTAACGATCTCCAGCCGGCGGCGTTGCTAGAAATGATGGATCTGACCCGGCGCTCTATCAACCTTTTAACTCGTACATTCCACCCGGATGGATTTAATGTTGGCATCAATATGGGCAGAGCGGCCGGCGCCGGCATTGCGGATCACATCCACCTGCACATCGTGCCACGCTGGAATGGGGATACGAACTTTATGCCGGTATTGGCTGACGCCCGTGTGCTGCCCGAAAGCCTCCAGCAGACCTATCGCCGCTTGCTGCCGATCGCCGGCATCGCTTATGAAGGTGACGAACGTTCCAATGGATGAGCTTAACGTGGAAGATGAGCAAGTCCATCAACTGATCGAGCTTTCCGCACAAGCTCAAAGCTGCACCGCCTGCCACCTCTCCCAAATCAGAACGAAGGTCGTCTTCGGAGAGGGCAACCCGAAAGCGCCGCTGGTCTTTGTCGGCGAAGGTCCGGGACAGCAAGAAGATGCCACCGGGCGCCCCTTTGTGGGCCGGGCAGGAGCGCTGCTGGATGAATGCCTGCTGGAGTGCCGGTTAACTCGCAAGTACGTCTATATCTGTAACGTGGTGAAGTGTCGCGCCTGCGAAATCGAAAACGGCCGCGCGCGAAATCGAGCACCCCGCCCCGATGAAATTGAGGCCTGTTTCAATTGGTTGGATCAGCAGTTGCGGCTGATCGGCCCACTGGTGATCGTCTGTTTGGGCGCGCCCTCCGCAAATACTCTTATCCACAAGAACTTTCGCATGCTGCAGGAGCGCGGCACTTGGTTCACCTCCAGCCCCTTCGCCCGCTACATTATGGCCACCTTGCACCCGGCCTACATCTTAAGGCAAGACGCCGAAGGCTTCGCCAGCGGGCGCGCGCAACTCATTGGGGATATCGAATCGGCTCGCAAAAAGGTGGCCGCAGCCCGCAAGGAAGCCCCGCCCACCCTGTTTTAAGCCGTGTCAGTCAGGACGGTGGTCGGGCCGGCCCTCCACGCAGACCTGGCTGTAGAGTTGATGGACGATCTGCGACACCCCGTATCCACCCGGCACTCGAATTAGCTTGCTACCGCTGCGCTCACAGATATCGCTGACACGCTTCCAACCGGTCCGGATAAAACGGATCAGCAGGATCACAAAATCGGCATGCTGGATGCCGTCCTCGAACTCGCGGAAGCTCTCGTTACCTTTGGTGCTGGGCCAGTCGAGATCTTCCAGCTCCAGAATGCGCTGAAGCTCGGTGCGGTTTTCCTCTCGACGCTGGCCACCAATAATAAGGCATTTTTTGTTCTGAGTAACCTTCAACACGCTCTGCAGGATCGCCGGATCGATCGCTCCGTTGGTTGAATTCTCTTCGACCTCCACCGGTGCCGCGTGGTGCGCGCTGGCTTTCTCTTCACGCCGATCCAGCTCCCGTATCAGTTCCTTGATATGCTTATCGTCACTGTCAGCCAGCAGTGCATGCCAATCGGCGACCAGGTCGCCCAACTTTTTGTTGGAAGCGGGAATTCCGGCGTTTCGGCAGGCGATTACCTTCTCGCAGAGGTCGTTGCCATCGCTTTTATAGGTTCCGAAATCGGGCAAGGTGAGCAGAGCTTCGAGATCCCGCAGCGCCTTTTCTTTCGCCTGATCCTTCTCAAGACGATTTTGATGCCGCTGCTCGATCGATTCTTGAGTCGCTATGCGAGCTTCCAGTTCTTCCTCGCTGTAATCGTTGGAGAGGCAGCTCAAGAAGATATCACGCTCACTCACCATTTTTTTAAGCTGCTCATACAGGAGACGCTGGCTGAGGTCAAACGCCCTTTCACCTAATGCGGCCAGGATAAATCGGTGCATCAAGGATTGCCGGGCCGCCACCACCTCCAGCAATTTATGCAGCTCGCCTTCGGTGAACTGGTCGCTACTTTCCAAGAGGTCGTTAAACAGATCCCAGGCGGCGGCCAACCCCTCATAGAGATCGGCCAAGCGATTCCACTCGTGGATCTCCAGCTTGGAGTGTTTGGGATCGAGGGGAATGATGTAATGGGATTCGCCAAACTGCGAATATACTTTGTCCTTTATTTTACGGCGCACCTCGTAAAGCTGGAAGAGATCCCGGTTTTGATACTCTAGTTCGCGCTGGAGAGAGCGGAGCTTACACAATATCGCTTTTTCTCGGCAGAGGGCGGGCCAATCTTCCGCCGATCGCGCGATAATTTCGGTGTCCGCCTGCTCCAGCTCATCCAGATTGGCCAGTATCTCTCTTAAATCACGAGATGGCGTTTCCTCAAACATCTCCATTTCGAGGGTTTCGGCCGCCACCTCCGTTTCCACCGCTAGAGTCGGCTCTTCGATCTTTTCAACTGCGCAGGGTGCCTCTTCATGCTGGGCTTCGGTCTCGGCTGGGCCGTTCACAATGGCTACCGCTTGCTCAAGGACGATATCCGGCTCAACCGCAATTTTCGGCAGCTCCATTTCAACTTCTCCCAGCTCATGTTGCCCGTTAAACCGCTCCAACCGCTCCAGCGATATTTTCGCTTCGGCCAGCAGCTCCCGTAGTTCCTGCTCAACCTCCTCAATCTCCAGCTCATGCGCGATTACGATCCGTTCTTCAATCTGATGGATTGCTTTCATTAAAAACAGATGCCGATCGCGGACGCGATCGGCCAATTTTATCGCGATGGAATCTAAGTAGCTCTGAAAATCTTCCGAAGAACTTAAAACACTAACTGAATTCAAGTCTGACATCACAAGATCCTTTCACCATGAATTGACTTTGCCTATCCGATGCTATTTTATTGAATTGGGAGCACGCCTGGATGAGGGATCGGCGCTTCTTCGATGGATAGATACCCCATTAGGCGATGGGACTTCCAATCAGCCAATACGCCTATTATACGACCATCCAACGCACGAGAGTTCACCTTGAAAATGCGGGGATTCAAGTAATACCGGCCGACTCAAATCGGCACATCGTTTGGCTAACCCCTTCTATTTTACAACGAGAGATAGGGAAATTCATCATTCTGGGGAATTATTGCCTTTTTTCGATGCTCGGATGAGAGCGCCATCGCCCCCGCCGTCACCAGCAGGATGCCGATTACCGCTGTATTAGTAGTGGGGGTTGACGGGGACACCGTTGATGCGAACCTCAAAGTGGAGATGCGGCCCGGTAGCCAACCCGGTGCTGCCGACCAACCCGATCACCTTCCCCTGATCCACGTGTTCCCCCTCATGCACCAGCAGTTCTTCGCAATGCGCATACAAGGTTGAAACGCCGCCGCCATGATCAATGATGACCGTATAGCCGTATCCCCGCATATAACCGGCCATAATCACCACCCCGGCGGCCGCGGCATGGATCGGCGTCCCGTAAGGCACCCCGATATCAACGCCGGTATGCATCAGCCAGCGGTGCAGGATGGGGTGAAAACGCATGCCGAACGGAGAGGTGATCGGCCCGATAACCGGTTTGATGAAATGTCCGTTCCAATGCTGGATATATCGAGCATGACCGCTCGGGGTCTGCTCCAATGCCTGGATGCGCGCCTCGATCTCCGCCGATTCGCGTTCCAGGATATCCAGCGATTCCTGATAGCCTTCGCGCGTTGCCTGCAAGTTGTGCAAGAGCGACTGCTTTTGGTTCATATCCGATTTATATTGATCGGTTTGAGCCTGCACTTCGCCACCCAGCGCCTGCTTCTCCGCCTCCTGGCGAGCCAGGCGCGTCCGATCGGCAATTAACTGATGCTCCTCCGCCTGCACCCTGCGCAGCAAATCGGTATCGCTCCTCACAATGTAGTGCACGTAATAGGTGCGCGACAAAAGATCATTCATACTACGAGAGCGGAAAAGAACCTCCAGATAGTTTCCATCACCGTGCTCGTAGTTTTGTCGAATGCGCAGCCCGAGCAGATGCTGGTGCCAGGAGAGCCCCCGCTGTGTCAGGGCGATACGCCGAGTCAACATCCTATGGTCGGCGGAAAGCCGTTGAAGCGTAGCGTGAATCGTATGAAGCTGGGTAACGGTGTGATTTAATCGCGCCTCCACCGCCCCAATCTGTCCGATGACGTTGTTCTCCTTGCGGCGGGTGGTGGTGATTTGAGAGCGCACCTGGCTAATTCGTGACCGCACTCCCTGCAGCACATTCAGCTTCTCTCGGATCGTTCTTTTCGCAGCCGGAGAGGGGCGTTTCGGGGCGGCGTAGACCGATATCACGGTGCACAGGATTGCCGAAAACAGCCAGAACAGTACCCGAATGCGCTGTGGTGGAATGGTAAGGCGTCCCGACATCATCGGCGCTAGGCTCGCGCCAGAAAGCGGCGGATGGAGAAGAGACTGGCGCCCATGCCGATCAGCGCGCCGGCCACCGCCAGCAGCAGCACGATAAATATGGGGTTGCCGGCTGAAACGGAGACGAGCGACAGCTTGGATTGAAACTGCGACATTAAGTTGCTGATTGAATTGGCCGCAATAAGAACGATCACGCCGGCTATGATTCCCCCGGCCAGCCCGTGGAAGGTGCCCTCCAATACCAGCGGCAGGCGGATAAACCAGCTTGTGGCGCCAACAAGCTGCATAATCCGGATCTCACGCCGCCGGGCTACCAGCGTCAATCGCAGCGTGTTGTGGATGATGAAAGTGGTGGCACAAAATAAAAGAAATGCCAGCAGGCCGCCCACCACTCGTAGCAGACCCACACCGGCCAGCAATATTTTCAGTAAACGGTGGTCGTCCAACACCGATTTAATCTGAGGAAAGAGGGTTTGATTCCTCAATTGGTCGGCGACTGCGCCAAGCTCGTGTGGATTTTTCACCCGGATATCGAGCCGGTCCGGCAAGGGATTGCCGGTGACGGCGGTGGTGAGATTCGTCTTGTTCAGGCGGTCCTCCGCCATAAAATGCGCCCACGCCTGCTCTTTGGTCACCAGATTGACGCTTTTTACCGACGGCAGCTTTTGGATTCGCTGCATCACCGCCAGCGCTTCGGAGCGCCGTGTTTTGACGTGCATAAAGGCAAGGATTTCCAACTGGCTGGGCTGGGCCGATACGACTTGGTTCACACGGTAAATGCCATATAGGGCGCCGCCGAAGACGGCCAAAGACATCGCCACCGTACCCAACGCCGCGAATGACATCAGGCTGTGACGGCGGATGTTTTTGGCCGCCTCCTCAAACAGGAACGCTAGACTGGATAACGGCATTGAAATAGGCTCCACCCTCTTCGTCACGCACCAGATGACCCTTGTCCAACTCGATCACCCGGCGGCGAAAACAATCTACCACAATCTGATCGTGAGTTGCGACCAGCACGGTGGTGCCGCGCAAATTGATATGGTGGAGCAGGTCTATGATGCCCTTCGAGGTTTCCGGGTCCAGGTTTCCGGTCGGCTCATCGGCCAGCAGCAAGGGAGGATTGTTCACCAGGGCGCGAGCGATCGCGACGCGCTGCTGCTCACCACCCGACAACTGAGCCGGCAAAGCATCGCATCGCCCATCCAGCCCCACCATTTCCAGTATGAGCGGCGCTTGGCGCCGAATATCCCTCCGTGAAGCTCCAATCACCCGCAAGGCAAAGGCCACGTTTTCAAAGACGGTTTTATCGGGCAGCAGGCCGAAATCCTGGAAGACGATGCCCATCTTGCGCCGGAAATAGGGCACATCGTGCGATCTTAACTCATTGACCCGCTGACCGGCCACGATCACCTTTCCGCTGGTGGGCAACTGCCCGTGATACAGCAACCGAATCAAGGTGGATTTGCCGGCGCCGCTCGCACCGACCAGAAAGACGAACTCCCCCTTTTCAATGCTCAGGCTGACATCGCGCAGAGCGTAGGTGTCCTCGTATGCCACCGAAACATGTTGTAAATCAATCATAGTGTGAAGGCCGCCAGACTCCGTAAGATGGTGTCATTAAATCACCTCATCTCCACCCTGTCAAGCGGGCTGGCACATCGAAAGAGTTCAATTTTCGGGGAATGTTTTCTGGCAGCATTTGTCGCCCCCCCCGCCCCAACCCTCCCCCACGAGGGGGGAGGAAGTTGATTATTGCTATAGGGGTAAAGCCTGCTGCCTAAATTACCCAGAGAACTGAACTCATTCGACACATCTACCGCTGATTCCGATTTTCTATTATAGACGATGATATGGCCTGATCGTTACATTTATTAACAGGGAAAGAGTTGCATGGAGCGGCCATTTGAAGGTATACTGGCTTCGCGAAAACGGGGTGTGGCTTACGAGCGCATGCTCAACGAGGTGAAAGAGTGCCCAATATAAAATCGGTTAAAAAGGACGTTAAAAAATCGCGTCAAAACCATTTGCGGAATAGTGCGGCCAAATCGGCCGTAAAGACCTTCATTAAAAAAGCTAAACAGGTCATCGAGACCGGCGCACCGGACGCCATTCAGGAATCCTTGAAGCAGACGCTCAGCGTGATTGACAAGACCGCCGAGCGCGGGATCATTCATCCCAATGCCGCCGCCCGCCGCAAATCTCGACTCATGAAGCGAGCGAACCTCGCATTGGCAGCCGCCACGAACACGGCCGCTCCAGCCGCCGCTCAGGTTATCGAAACGCCGTCCGAGCCGAAAAAACGAACGATCCGGCGCAAAAAGACGGAGCCGGGAACCACCGCTTAGTTTCTCATCAGAGCGAGCGACACACTCCCACTTCGTCCCAAGCTGCTCTGCAACCGGGTGGCGCAAATTAGGATCAGCGGTTCTTTCTCAGAATTCCCGCATCCGTTCCCGCCAGAGCGCCAACCGCCGTTTTATTTCAGCCTCGGCACCGTTTTCACTCGGTTCATAAAATGGAAGCCCCTGCACGTGGTCAGGCAGATATTTTTGCGGCACGAAGTTGCCGGGATAATCGTGCGGGTAGCGATATCCCTCCCCGTGCCCCAGCCGCTTTGCCGCACGATAGTGGGCATCGCGAAGATGCGAGGGAACCGGCAAAGCCCCATGTTCCGAAAGCTCCGCTTTGGCTCTTGATATGGCCATGGTGGAGGAGTTGCTTTTGGGCGCGCCGGCAAGGTAGGTGGCGGCTTGAGCCAGCGTAAGCTCCGCCTCAGGCAAACCGATAAACATCACCGCTTGAGCCGCCGCGTTGGCTACCACCAGCCCCATTGGATCAGCGTTTCCAATATCCTCCGAAGCCAGAATGACCAGCCTCCGGGCGATGAAGCGAGGATCCTCACCGGAGATCAACATCTTTGCCAGCCAGTAGACGGCGGCGTCGGGGTCTGAGCCGCGAACCGATTTGATGAACGCCGAGATGGTGTCGTAGTGTTCGTCGCCGGATTTGTCATACGATAAAATGCGGGCCTGCGCCGCTTCAGCCGCCAGCTCCGCGCTCACCCGAAGACGCCCCTCCGCATCCGGTTTCGCCGACTGCGCCGCCACCTCCAGCGCATTGAGGGCTAGTCGGGCATCTCCATCCGCCATTTCAGACAGCAGATCCAGCGCGACCGGCTCCACTTCAATCGCCAGATTTCCAAGGCCCCTCTCCTTATCGGCCAAGGCCCGCTGCAAAAGCTGTCCTATCTCACGGCTGCCCAGCGGCTCCAGACGAAAGACGCGGGAGCGGGAAAGCAGCGGCGTATTGACCTCAAAGTAAGGATTTTCAGTGGTGGCGCCGATTAAAACGATGGTGCCGTTTTCAACGTGAGGCAGCAAAGCGTCCTGCTGGCTGCGGTTCCAGCGGTGAATCTCATCAATGAACAGGATGGTGCGTTGCCGATTCCGGCGTTCCCGCGCCTGCGCCCTTTCGATCACCCGGCGGATATCGTTGACACCGGCGGTGACGGCGCTGTAGTTCTCAAAGGCGGCGCTCGTTTGGTGGGCGATGATTGAGGCTAAGGTGGACTTGCCGCAGCCGGGTGGTCCCCAAAAGATGAGTGATGTGAGGCGATCCTCTTCAATGGCTCGCCGCAGTACGGTGCCTGCACCGACGACCGATTCCTGGCCCACAAAATCGCTCAGTTGTCGGGGACGTATTCGAGTAGCCAGCGGCGCCGACTCGGAGAGCGGTGGTTCCGAATTCCCGGCGTCCGGTTTATCTTCGAACATGTTGAGAGAGCTCATCTCGCTTAACCTGCAGTCCACCCGATTGGTGGGGTGGTACGATTGATGTAAGAGTTTAGTTTTATGGGAGTGATTTTCGTTTGCCCCCCCAGTCCCTCTTAATCCCCTCCCCCGTTTACGGGGGAGGGTTAGGGTGGGGGTGCATCCAATATGGTCGTAAATAATTCCCCACAGAACTGAACTCTTACTACATTTTTTACTAGGGTAGCATACAAATCACCAAGTTGCAACCGCGGTGACTCCATTGAAGCCGTTAAATAATGAAGTGTGGCAAGCAGGATTTCCATCGGCGGCCGTTGAAATAAAACCGTGTTACTGATTTTATTTCATTTTTCAGGTTGAAATCGTGAACACAATAAAAAGCAATACAACCAATAAATTAGTTCAGGTCGAGTTGGTATGGCGCAAAGAGCCGCGCCGCAATCGAGTATGCCGTGCGTACTCCGACGGCTATGTCCTCCGATTAATGAATGGAGTTCCCTCCTTCGTTTTAATCACTTCGGGGGTGAGATTGACTCATTTCCAACGGGATACGGACCGGGATTGGTACGTGGATTTGGTGAAGGTTGAATGCACGGAACCCGATTACTATCGCGTCACCGATATGGCTATCGATATCTGGATCGGCGCCGATCCCCGAAAGTACCGCATTATTGATCTGCATGAGCTCATTGATCAGTGGGAAGACGGCCACATAACGTCCGGCGAATTGGCCGATACGCTGATGTCACTGCAACAATTTCTGGAAGAGTACCTTCACGGCCACTACTGCCCGTTAAACTTTCCGCCGACCTCCATCCAGCCCTACCTTCGAAACGGCGCGCGAGCCGCCCGGCAATGAACGCAAGAACCGTTCGCAGCTACAACCAGAAGCTCCAGGAGCGGTACGACCTGGCCGTACCGCCGGTGATGACCGAACTGTACTATCAATGGGAGTCGCCCTGTTTTGGAGGGGTGGAATTCTTCTCACTCGAAGAGATTGTGGGCGGCTATCTGCGCTGGTGCGGTATGTTGCCCCGCTTCGTTCCCTTTGCGATGGACAGCTTCGAGCGGGTTTACGGCTTCTTAGCCCGCCGCGGAGCCCCTGATCCCCCCATCCTGCGTTATGAGAAGCTGCCGCTCGGCCTCGAAGCGAGCGGCAAACCGCTCTGGATGGGCTGCTATCAACCGATCACCAGTAAATTCCAGTCATTCCTGCACTGGCTACTGCTCGTTGATCGCTATGAAGACGATTTTGAAGAAGAGAGTGAAACGACCGGTCCGAATCGAAATGATATGGCGGCGCTGGCCAAACTCCCCCATTATCAGCTCAATCAAACGGTTGTCCGCAACCAGCAAGAGTTTGATTCCGAGATGTTGCGTTGGGATGCACAGAACGTGGCCTCACTTTGCCGTCTGGGATGCGTGGCGCTGGGCAATAGCAACCCCGAGCGGGCGCTGGATTTCTTTTACCGCGCCTCCGAATCGGCACCCTGGTTCGGTGACTGCAGCTATCTGGCGGCGGAAGCCTACTTCGTGCAAGGAGATTATGAGCGCGCGGCTCGGTTTTGGTGGCATACGATTCACACGCTCTTCCCGTTTAATACAACCTCCGATAACTGGGATCTCGGCTTCGAGCATCCGGACGGGGTGATCCCATTACTGGCGGCACAGAAATTAATGGATCACGCGGAATACATCGAGCCCGCTTTACAGGCGGATCCCTTGTGGATGCTGGCCGAAGAAAAATTGCTGCGAAACCTCTACGCCCGCTTGAACGTAGGCCGCTTCTTCCAAAAGTACGGAGAGATGGCGGATGCGGAACGGGAGTACTTGAACGCGCTGAGCCTGGCTCGCAAACGGCGGGAGCTGAAGTCCGCCTATGATGCATTGATTAAGCTCTATGAATCGCAGTCCCAATTCAACGATGCTCAAATCTGTATGGATGACTACCTTCGTGATGGATAGCTACCGCGAAATGATTTACTCGAAAAGAAACAATACCAAACTGCTATTCCAATAAAGTTGAACCCTTTTAATCCAGCTTCTCGAAATTGATGACATCACTCTGTTTCGCCAAAGTCAATTTAACGCTCGATATCCTAAGCCGTCACCCCGATGGTTATCATCATCTGGCCAGCGTGATGGTCAATATCTCGCTGGCCGATGGACTGATCATCTCACAATCGGAAAGCGAAGAGATTCGGTTCTACTGCCGCGATTCATCGGTGCCCGGTGGCGAGGGGAACCTGGTCGTTCGAGCGGCCCGCCTGTTTTATGAAGCAGCGGATGGGATGAACTTGAAATTAAGGCGAGGACTGGACATTCATCTGGAGAAACGGATTCCGATGCAAGCCGGACTGGGCGGCGGGAGCTCGGATGCCGCCACCGCGCTCCGGCTGATCAATCGCCTTCACAACTCACCCCTTACCGCCGGAGAGCTCCATCAAATTGCCGCCGAGTTGGGATCGGATGTGCCGTTTTTTTTGACTGGTGGGGCCGCATCGGTGCGCGGCCGCGGCGAGGTTATCACCCCGTTAGTGGATACACCGCCGCTTTGGATGGTGTTGGTAAAGCCGGACATCGGCGTTTCGACGGCGGAGGCCTATGCCGCGCTGGACGCCATCCCGGATCGGGAATCACAGCGCGCCACTCACAAGATGGAGGCTGCCATCAACAAGGGATCGGCTGAGGAGATCATCATGCGGACCGGCAATGATTTCGAACCGTGGGCCTTCGAGCGCTATCGGGATCTGGCCATTCTCTACGACGATTTCATGATGGCCGGCTGCATCAATGCCAGGCTGGCCGGCAGCGGATCGGCGGTTTTCGGTATGCTCGGCAGCGCTACACACGCCGAGAAGGTGGCGCGCCTCATGCAAAAAAAATATAGCCGCGTGTTTATCGCTTGCACGGTTGGGCGGAACGAGGCTCTGCAATATGAATGAAGGACCCATTCCAGCCGTTATTCTGGCTGGGGGAAATTGCGGAGATGAGATGGCGCAGGCAAGCGGGGAGACTCGCAAATCGCTGGTGCCGCTGAACGGCCTACCGATGCTCGATTGGGTGATTGATGCGATCGAGAAATCCGGTGCGATCAGCCGGATGATCGTCGTCGGCACCAAAGATCGCTGGCAATACAAGAGGGAAAATGCACCGGCGCCGATCTCGGTGATCCAGAACGATGAGGGATTCGTCGGCAACCTCTTCGCCGGCTTCGGACAGGTGACCGAGACCTCACGAGTTCTCGTCTCAACCGCCGACATCCCTTTTATCAATCCTGAAGTGGTTTGCGATTTCGTGCGGGAAGCGCTGGATTTGGAGGCCGATATGGTCTACCCGATCGTGCCGATGGAGCTCTGCGCTCAACGTTTTCCGGGCATGAAACGCACCGCCCTGCGCCTGAAGGAGGGCAATTTCACCGGCGGCAATATGGTGCTGCTGCGCCCCCACTTCTTGCAGCAAAATCGGGACCGCATCGCTCAAGCCTATAGCGCCCGCAAAAGCCCGCTGCGGCTGGGCATGATGATCGGGTTCCAAACGGTCGTCCGCTTCCTGCTTTCCCAGTTGTTATCGCCCAACCTGCTTTCGGTGGCGAAGCTGGAGGGAGAGATATCACGTCTGATCGGCGGGCGGGCGTGCGCACTGATTTGTAAACGGCCCGAAATCGCAACCGATGTGGACCGCCCGGCCGATCTGCTGGTCGCCCAGTCACTGCTGGCTGGTCCTAAAGAGCCGTAATTCGCATAGGAGGGTGGATGTTGAAAAAATACGGCAATTCCTCCAACATCGTCATTCCGGTCTGCCTGCCGGTAGGCAGGGAGTGAGGGCCTCCTGCTTAAATTGCCCAGAGAACTGAACCCATTCAGCAATCCCCCTCCGCAAGAGGAGATTGCTTCGCGGTCTCTCGCAATGACAGAAGAATTTCCGCATCGGTCTGGATTCCCGCTTACGTGGGAATGACGAAGCGGTGGGCGCCAGCGACTTTGTCAATCATCTATTTTAGAATCATTCCTGCGATTCTTCGGCCTGGGGGCGGATTTGGCGCCAGTCGTAGCCGGATTGAACCTGGACGATCTCCTTCTCGGGCCAGCGAAAAGCGGTTAAATAGCCGCCCAGTACGCATCCGGTATCAATATTGATGGTGGAATTACGGATTTCAGCCCGCTCTACCGGCGTGTGGCCATATACAATGAAGGCGGAACCGCTGTAATCGGCCGCCCAATCGCGCCGAATGATCCGGCCGGTGGCCTCTTCCACTCCGATCTTTTCACCGTGTAGAGTAAAATGAATGGTTTCGGGATCGGTTTTTCCGATGCGATCGGCCTCGATACCGGCGTGGGCGACGATTAACCGGCCACGATCCAGTATCAAGTACGGTGGAGCCGATTGAACGATCTCTTGAAATGCAAGACTGAAAGGGGAGTTGATCTGACCGCCGGCAAGCTCTCGGATGGTTGCAAGCAGACCCGGCGACAGCTTGTTATTCTCCCCTCTCAGCCATTTGACCAGATCCCAGTCGTTATTTCCGGGGATGAATAGGAGGCGATGAGCCAACACGCCCTGAGTCACCCACTCGGCGGTTTGAACGTTGGCGTAGCCCCGGTTCACCAGGTCGCCCAGGAAAATGAGGCGGCGATCGGCCGGATGCGAGCCGTCCGGTTGATATCCCAATCGGTATACCAGCGAGATCAGCTCGTTCCGGCAGCCGTGCACATCGCCGATAATGTCGTAGGGCGCGGGCGTATCGTCATTGTACCGATCGGGTGTAGCCATGTGAAAGGCGGATCCCGGATTTGGTTTGGAGGACAAAATAAAAGCCTTTATTTGAATTAATGAGATCAGACAGTCAGTCTGACCTCGCAATGGGTTCTGGATTCATATATCAATCAATATTATGGCACCAAGCTGGAGTTGAGCCCGTTTGAAAGAGCTCAGTTCTGCGGGAGTGATTTTCGTTCGCCCCCCAGTCCCTCTTAATCCCCTCCCCCGTTTACGGGGGAGGGTTAGGGTGGGGGTGCATCCAATATGGTCGTAAATGATTCCCTCAGAACTGAACTCATTCGCCCGTTTGTAACAGTTCAGTTCTGAGGGAGTAATTTTGCATAAGGAGAAAGAATGCTGCTAAGAGATATCGTCAAGATCGGTGAACAGAATCGAGCCGACCATCATGCCATCATCTACCGGGACCAACTTATTTCTTACTGTGAGTTTGCCCAATCTATTTGGCGATGCGCGGATGCCTTGCGCGATGCCGGTATCCAACCCGGTGATTTCGTGGCGCTGCTGCTGCCGAACTGCCCTGAAGTGGTGATCGCCTATTACGCGATCACCGCAATCGGGGCGGTGGCGGTGCCTTCGAACCCGATGCTGAAGCCGCCCGAACTGGCCTATATCTGGGGAGATGCCAAGGTGAAGGGAGTCTTTACCGCCGAGTCGCTGGTCCCGAACGTCGAGGCGGCGCTGGCGACTCGAAATCAGCCGCGCGCCTTCATTGTAAGCGTGGGCGCTGAAACGACCGACCATCGCGCCACCCCCTGGTCCCAGTGGCTGGCGGATAAAGATGGAGCGCAGCGGCCGGAAAACACGATCCGCGAGGAAGATATCGCGATCTGCATCTACACCTCCGGAACCACCGGCCGTCCGAAGGGCGCGCTGCTGACCCACCGAAACTTGATCGTCAATTGCCGTCAAATCACCCAAGCGCTCCCCTTCACCGAAAACGACAACTTTATGTGCGTGCTGCCCCTGTTTCACTCGTTTGCAGCCACCGTTTGCCAGAATTTACCGCTCTTCCTGGGCGGCACGATGACTCTACTCGACAGCTTCTTGCCGAGTCGGGCGATGGAGGCGGTGGAGAAGCATCGGATTACCGTATTTTGCGGGGTGCCCGCCATGTACGCCGCCTTTTTAAACTTCCCAACCGACCGGGAATACGATCTATCCAGCCTGCGGATGTGCGTCTCCGGTGGGGCGCCGATGACGGCCAGCATCCTGAGTGCTTTCGAGGCCAAGCTGGGGAAACCAATTTTGGAGGGAGATGGACCGACCGAGTGCTCCCCCGTCACTTCGGTCAATCCGCTGGATGGGGAGAGAAAGGTGGGCAGCGTCGGGCTTCCGGTGCCGGGCGTGCAGATCAAAATCTTCGATGACAACGATGTTGAGCTTCCGACCGGTGAAATCGGTGAAATTGTGGTGCGCGGTGAAAACGTGATGCGGGGCTACCTGAATCGGCCGGAAGAGACGGCGGCGGCCATGCGAAACGGCTGGTACCACACCGGCGACCTCGGTCGCTTCGATGAGGACGGTTACCTCTATATCGTGGACCGCAAGAAAGATATGGTGATCGTGTCGGGATTGAACGTCTATCCGCGTGAGGTGGAAGAGGTTCTCTCCGGCCATCCGGCGGTTGCCGATGTGGCGGTGGTGGGAATGCCGGATGCCTTGAGGGGTGAAAAGGTGGTGGCGGCGATTGTCTTGCGACCGGGCCAAACGGTGACCGTCCGGGATATGGAGCGCTTCTGCCGAAAACAGATGGCCAACTACAAAGTGCCGCGCGAAATCATCTTTCGAGACAGCTTGCCCCGCAGTGCGACCGGCAAAGTGCAGAAGCGCCTGCTGGTGAAGGAGCTGGAGCTGGCCGGCGCAGTTGCTGAGACGACTCATAAGAGATAGCAGTAAAGGACCGATAGGACTGAGATGACCGATACCTATCGTCATTCCCGCCATCCACTCCAGTGGAGTGGATGGCGGGAATCCAGTCCGGCCGTTTATCCCTTGATTCCGCTCAGCTTGATGCCCTCGACGAAATAGCGCTGGTTGAAAATAAAGACCAGGATCATCGGCACCGTCGCCATTACGGAAGCGGCCATCCACTGACTGTAGTCGGCCGTATAGCGCTGCATAAAGACGGTCAGGCCGATCGGCAGGGTACGCATCTGCGGGGAGACGGTAACGATCAGCGGCCACAAAAAGCTGACCCAGTAGCCTAAAAAGGTGAAGGTGGTCAGCGTGGCGATGGCCGGCTTTGAAAGGGGCAGGGTGATCCGCCAGTAAATGCCAACCAGACTGGCCCCGTCAATGCGTGCCGCCTCCTCCAGCTCGCGAGGCAAGCTCATAAAAAATTGACGAAGCATGAAGGTCCCGAACGGACTGAATATGCCCGGTATGACGAGGGCATAGTAGGTATTGATCCAGTGAAAATCGCGCATCAGGATAAAGACAGGGATCAGTGTAACTGAACCGGGCACCATCATGGTGGCCAGGTAGCCGAAGAAGAGCGGCTCTCGACCCGGGAATCGAAGGCGCGCGAAGGCATAGGCGGCCATCGAGCTGGTCAACACCTGCCCAAAGGTGCCCGCGATCGCCACAAAGAGACTGTTCCAGTAGAGCAGCCAAAAGCTCATCCCGTTCGCGCTGAGCCGGCGGAACACGTCGGTGTAGTTTGACCAGTACCAGGTGTGCGGTATCCAGTGAAAGTGCTCCGGTGAAGAAAAGGCGGAAGCCGGGTTTGAAACTGACGTAATAAACATCCAAAGAAACGGCAGCAGCATCAGGAACGAACCGGCCATCAATGAAAGGTGGAGCAAAGCAACCTGCCACCAAGGCCGACGATAGATGGAGGACGGTCGGTTCTCTTTAATCGGGCTTTCTGCCGGGTGTAAGCGCATCACGCTAAGCGTAGGTCACGGTACGGCCGCCGTAACGGTAGGTGAGCAGTGTGATGACGAGAATGACCAGAAACAGAAACCAGGCGATGGCGGAGGCGTATCCCATATTGAACATGGTGAACCCTTTATTGAAAATGTAGTACTCGATGGTGGTGGTTGAGCCGGCCGGCCCGCCCTGCGTCATAACGTAAGAGGTCACAAAGCCGCCTTGAAAGCCGGAAATTAAGCTCATGATTCCGATGAAGAAGGTGGTCGGGCTGATGAGCGGCCAGGTGATATGGCGGAATTGCTGCCATCCCGATGCCCCGTCGAGATTCGCCGCCTCATAGAGTTCGCGCGGCACTCCCTGCAACGCGGCCAAGTAGAGGATCATATTGCCGCCGCCCACGCTCATCATAAAGCCCATGATAATTAGCGAGGGCTTTGCCCATTCCACCCGGCCCAGCCAGTCCGGTCCGGTGAACGCGACCGGAAAGAGGGAGGGCAGGTGGATATGGAGCCAGATGCCCAGATCGTCAATAATGACGTTAAACAGGCCGATATCGGTGTTATACAGCCACTTCCAGACGATTAAAACCGCCACTCCGGCCGTGATGGTGGGCAGAAAGTAGATCGTGCGGTACAGAACGACGCCCCGCATCTTGCGATTGAGCGTGATGGCCAGCACCAGCGAGCCGGCGATGGTGAAGGGGATGCCGATCATCAGAAAGACGGTGTTGTAGAGGTACTGCCAGAAGAAGGGGTCGTTGGCGACCAGCTTACCGCCCTGGTGCGAAAATCCCAGCAGGCTGATGAAGTTTTGCAGGCCGACAAATTGGGGGCGGTGAAAGAGGTCCCAGTGGGTGAAGCTGAAGTAGAGGGAGGCCAATACCGGCACCGACGTAAAAAAAAGGAAGCCGACGAAGTTTGGCAACAGGAAGAGCAGCGCTACCAGCGCTTCCGCTTTCCGCTCCGATATTTTCATGAACGCCTTTCCCCATTTGGCGGCAAGATCTTACGCTCCCTCGCTAAACGGCTCTGTCATTAAATACCTTATCTGAGTGATTTAAGCGATTATTGAAAAACGAAACGGAGCCCACCGCTTCGTCATTCCCGCCTAAATTCCCCGCAAAACTGTACTCATTCCTTACTGACGCATCCGATTATACAAAATATTTCAGACTATTGCGAACCCTTTTTGCGGCAGGGTCGAATAAATTTCGGTGCGGACCAATGACTGAGCGGTTGAAAGAGCGCCCAGCGGAGCGTTGACCGCAACCCGAATGACGATCTTGGCGCCGTCAATTGAGATGACGCCCTGCACCGACGGCGCTTCCTGAAAATTATCCGGGTGCTGCTCGTAGATCGTCTTGCCGCATTGAGTCAGCGCTTCCACTGCGGCCGCCATATCGCACCCGGGCGCCAAACCGATATCAATCCATGTTACCAAAGGGCCGCGGGAATGGTTGGTCACTTGAGTGATGGATCCGTTCGTGATTATGGTTAATTTACCGCTGTCCTCGCGAATCCAGGTGGTGCGCATTCCAACCTCGGCTACCACCCCGGTGACCGTTCCGATGGTCACGTACTCGCCTACCACGAACTGGTTCTCGGAAATGAGCAAAAACCCAGAAATCGTGTCTTGAAACAGCTTTTGGGATCCCAATCCAATCGCCAGGCCGGCAATTCCAGCCGTGGTGAGGATCGGCGTGATATCCACCCCCAGCGCCCGTAAAAGCATAATGCCGAACATGATCGCCAATATCACATTGGCGGTGCTCCAGATGATGTTCTCAAGGGTGGTCACCCGCGCCCGATGCTCGGCGGAGGCGATCCCCTTTTCGGTAATACGGCGGATTACTCGGATGAGAACCCGATTGATGATGATCCTCAGCACCAGGTAGAAGACCAGTATCTGAAAGACGGCCCAGCCGTCGGTGAAGGCATTCCGCTCGGCGTCGGCGATTATCTTTTGCCAAAATTGAGAGCTGAAGAGATGGCTCATAACATGGTTTCCTGTCTATTGGAGCTTTGGATCGGCTGCAGCCGCCCATCTTTAAGCAGAAAGAATCGCTGCCCGCGCCAGGTAATCGTATTGCCGAAAAAGCTGATCGCCCAGATCACTAAGCTTAGTATATCATTGATCGGCAGTAGCCATAAATTGCGGATGACCGTAAAATCCTTTGTGGCTAAAAACGAGATCATTCCGACCGTCACGATGCGGCTGAGCAGGGCGACCGCCGCCAGCCATAAGATGAGCGCCGTCGGATGAATCAATAGGGCCGACAACGCAATTGCAATTGAGTAGGTGATGGCCAGTCCGGCGTAGCCGGCCGGCATGCAAACCCGCACCGTCTTTGCCCAGCGAAGCCGTCGCGCCAACATCGCTTTTAACCGCTCATGGCCGAGCACACAATCCATTCCGTAGTCGGAGAGAACGACCCGGTAGCCCAGATTGGCGGTATGCCGCCCCAGCCAGTAGTCGTCGGCCAAGACGTCGGCGATGGCAGTAAAGCCTCCGATCTCATTCATTACGGCGCGCCGTATCGCGATGGTGGATCCGAATGCAAAGCTCATCCCCTCCATTTTCCGGGTTAGAAGCACGCTCGGCATGAAATCGGCGCCGATCCCCAGCGCCTCCAACCGGGAGGCGGCGCCGAGCGCCTTGATTCCCCGATAGGGGCAGGTCACCAGCCCGACCGCCGGGTCGCGAAAAGGCGCCGTCACCCGGCGGAGGTAGTCCGGTTTCGCCCGCATATCGCTGTCGGACAGCACCCATATATCACCGGTTGCGAAGGCGCTCATCATCGCGAGGGTTGAAACCTTCAGGTTGCATCCGGCCGGCGGGCGGCCGCTGATAACCTTCAAGTCCAATTCCGGCCACTCCGATTGGAGTTGAAGGGCGGCGCTCAAGCCGGGATCGTCCTCTTCCAGGGCGCCAATCAGTATTTGAAAACGGGGATAGTCTTGACGGCAAAACGATCTCAGATTATCCAGCAGCTCCGGATCTTCGCCGCAGATCGGCTTGAAGAGAGTGATGGTCGGGTAATCGGTCTCTGCTTCCACCGAGGCGCGCCGCCAATCGTCGGCGGCGTACAGGCAAAGCCAGCAATAGACGCTGGTTGCAATCAGCAAAACGCCGAAAATGGTGTTAAAAATTAGCGGTTCGATCGGCACCACAGCGCCCATGCCTTCGGTTCAGCGTGTCTCAACCCGAATAATTCGCGGGCTTGCTGGGATTATACCTCGCCGGCCCTCACCGGCGATCCCGCTTGATGCTGAGTCTGGGCTGAAGGATTATTCGCTAGCTTTCCGGTAGGGTATAGCGATCTACGCACAAACAAGAGCGTCATAGCTGCCTTCGCCGGATTGGAACGGCCGCATCGCATCGTGTATCTCACGGGAGCCGTCAAGGGAGACCGCCATCTGCACCCCGTTTTGCTCGCAGTATTCAATGAACCCGTCGGTGAAGACAGTGCCGTTCGTGTTCATATTGAGGGTGACCGGTATACCGAATTCGTCCGATACTTCACTGCAGTAGTCGCGCAGCAGCCGGTACCGGTCGAACGAAAGCAGCGGCTCGCCGCCCAAGGTGAAGTTGATGTAGATGTGCTCGGCCTTGCCGGCCATCTTTTCAGCGATGAACCGGATGCTCCGCTTTGCCGTCTCGATCGGCATAAGCTTGGGAGCCTTGCCCTTGTCCGCCTCTTCTCTTGCATCTCTGGAGAGGCAGTAGGGACACCTCAGATTGCAGACGAGGTTGCCGAATATCAGCAGCTCGCCCTTTTGCGGCGGAGGCTCCATTGTTGATGGGGGAGGAGTGGTCCGTCCGTTGAACCAGGCGAGCAGGGTAGCGTGGGATTGAAAACCTTCGGCCAGCCCTTCGGCGGAATGATTTCGGGCTATGGTTGGAATGATCTCTTTTGCCTCGCTTGGTGAAGCGGTTGCAAGGCGCATCAGATCGGCCGCCACCGGGTCGAGCCGGACGGAACGACAGGAGGGGATATGCCAGAGAAAGACTTCATTCTTATCTTCCTTCTTGATCGGGCCGGTGAACAGTCGAAAGTCTTTTGATGGGATGATGCACTCTCTTTTGGTTTTGTACCAGAGCTGCAACAGGCGTCTGCTCCCCAGTAGTTTATAGAGGCAGCTTTTGAATGATATATGATTAAGTTTTGTATTGCCTAACACTTGCATTTTATGATCGCCGAAGCGGTTTTAAGAGCTATTAAATTCGACATCAGCGTGGTCTGTTTGGGGTTATTACTGGGAACATTAAATAATTGACATCGCAATGTTATTTCGAGCGATATAATATAATTGTTATGTAAACTATTTGGAGTCCCCTCTAATATTATGCGTTTGTCGGACAGGCTCTTTTATAATTGAATATAATAATCTTGCATTAACGAAGCAACTATTTAATTTTGCTATGAGATTGTTGGTTATGCTCTATTGGATACTTTATATCTAGTTCAATTAGTCGCTTGATTCCTTTTACCGGTGAGTATCGCCCCCATAACGCATAAATAAGCTTAAAATAATTATTGGACATTTTGTATTGCTTTCCTTTCATTAGAGCTGTCTTTTCGTTAGGATCATTCGGAGCGCCGCTAAAGTTAATGCCGATCCTGCCATAAATCGTATTCGCCTCTATGTCGTAATTCCATATTTTATTATCATTAATTCCGGATGATCCGTACTTCGGTTTACCGAGGAAATCTTTCTCTGGAATCCATAAATTTTTTTTCATTTTAACGGCCCATCTACGTATGAATTCCTCATGTTCAACGTCAAAATAAAAAGAAACCACTAAATAATTAATTCTCTTTTGAGTATATATCCCCATTAACCCTCTATTACCAAGAGGATTAATATGATTTGGCAAAGTAACTGGAAAAACCAAATTATAATCACCTACTTTTATAATATTTCGTCCTTTATAATATATAGGTTCCCATTGGGCAACAGTATTCCATTTAATACCGCTACTTCTTCGGTTATTCAGATTGTCATGTTGGCAACCAGTCAATATGCCGACGAAAAACATAACGATTGGGATTGAAATATAATTAAATCGCATTAATTATATCTCCTCTCTAATTAATTATGATCTTCCCTCTCAGGCAGGACACTCCCTTCTGTTCTTAGAAGCGTCTTAGCAAGAATTCTGATCGAGATCAAAGCATCAAGGAAAAACGGCCACAACTAACTTCGTCTCTTTATGATAGCCTATCACTCGACTCTATTTATATCCAATTGCTGTGTCACAACGCACCATTACGAACTCATTGCAAAATTCTTTTTCAATGGGGATCATATTGGTTTCTGCGAACAAATCAACCTATAGCAAAAACCAGGTGATATTCCTGCCGCATTAGCAATATTGTCGCAACAGTTCATGCAACCATTAATATCGCTTGCACCCTTACATATATCAAACATACTATGAACACTTGTTTGTGCCTTACAGATCGCGTCAGCGATACAATCACAGATGCCGATCCCAATATGCACGCCGGGTGGAAGTTCAACACCAAATCTTTCAAACAGACCGTTCAAATCACTATTGCACCAACTAAGAAGGGTTAACTTCGTGAACTGAACACAGAAATTATAAATACACTCATTGGTATTGCCCGAATTTGGAATTGGTAAGCTAGGGCCGATACTTATCTCAGGCTTTATACAACTCCAAATGGCAGCTTCTATCGGTGAAAGTTTGGGCTTTTGACAGCACAGCTTTATCGCAGGGTTGCAGCAAGGCCAACGCCACCACTGTAACCCCGTAGGATCAGTAAACAACACCGGCGCATTCACAACATACTGGTATAAATGCCACCCACCTTTGAACCCGATCGGATCCCGGCTCATCCACCGTCCCAGATCAGTCCGAAGGTGCCTCGCCCTTACGTACAACCTGCTCGCGATGTCACGGTAGTACCCAACCTCGCCGCCGAACCGCAGCGGGTTGACCGTCGTTCCCGAAACCAGAAGCTCCTCACCGAAGGCTTTGTACAGGTAGCCGTCGGTGATATTACCACCAATTGAAACCAGAATGCGACTGTTTGACTGTTGATCGAACCCGTAAAAGTTGCTGGTTGAGCCCCTTCGCTCCGATGCCAATCCATCCCACTCGCCGGGGGAATCGGTGTAGTGAGCCTGGGTAATCAGATTGGCGTCCGTCTCGATCAAAACATTCTGGCCGTCACGAACAAAGATAACGGTTCCCGAAGAGTTGACCTTTTTCTGCCGCATCCCGTCCGCCGAGTAGGTGGTCGTAAACGAGCCGCCACACCGATCGGCCCGGCTGGATAGGTGACATCTGATGGTATCAGGGTGCGTGGAGCTTGGTTGGAGGTCGCCCGCGCTGCCCCTCCTGGAGTAAGCCGAATATCGGTGCTGATGAGGTGTAAAACCGGTTGCGTCAGCCATCGCTTGAACCTTCGTGAGCGTAAGCCTCTTCCCACTACCGGATCGCAACATCTGAATTGATTATAACACCCATTTCAGCTTTGTCAAGTTGCCGAAAGAGTTCAGTTTTATGGGAGTGATTTTCGTTCGCCCCCACCCCTGCCCTCCCCCGAGGGGAGGATGGAGTTGATTATTGCTATTGGGGTAAAGCCTGCTGCCTAAATTACCCAGAGAACTGAACTCTTACTCCACCTTGACGGCCGTCTGGCCAACCAGTATACTTTTGACCATGCAAACCGAGGACTATCAGCCCAATACCCCTTTGATGAGCCAGTACTTTGAGGCGAAGGCGCAGCGGCCCGATGTGCTGCTGCTGATGCGGGTCGGCGACTTCTACGAGGCCTACGGAGAGGACGCGGTCATCGCTTCAAAGGAGCTGGAGATCGCGCTGACCGGCCGGGACGACGGCGGCAACCGGGTACCGATGGCCGGCGTGCCCCACCACGCGGTCGAGCGGTACCTGGCGCGGCTGATCGCGAAGGGATTTCGGGTCGCCCTGATGGACCAGGTCGAGAACCCGAAGCTGGCCAAAGGGCTGGTGAAGCGGAGGGTCACCCGTGTCCTAAGCCCCGGAACGGTGCTGGAGGACTCCATGCTGGATGCCCGCACCAACAACTACTTGGTGGCGGCGGTGGTGGAAGATCCGGTGGCCGGCTTGAGCGTAGCCGATATCACGACCGGCGAATTTTTAACGACCGAGATGAACGGCGATAACCGGCAAGAGGCGCTGATCGAGGAGATCCGGAGACTGGATCCGGCCGAGTGCCTCATCTCCGATACCCAGATGGAATTGGCGGAAGAGATCCGCCGGAGTTGTGGGGTTCCGGTCACCATGTTTCAGGGTGAGGGCAACCTTCGCAACCCGCAGGGCGCCCGCAATCGGCTGCTCAACCATTTTCAAACCCAATCGCTCCGCGGATTCGGCTGTGAGGAGTACTCGGCCGGCATCGAGGCGGCCGCCTTGGTGCTCAACTATTTGGCTGAAACTCAGGAAAGCGCGCTGCCGCACATCCGCACCCTCTCCACCTACTCCACCCGCTCCTTTATGTTTTTGGATGCCACTGCCCGCCGCAACCTGGAGATCACCGCGCCGCTGGGCGAAGGCAGCCGCCATAACACGGTGCTGGGCGCGCTGGATCACACCCTCACCTCGATGGGCGGGCGCACCTTGAAGCGCTGGCTGGAGGAGCCGCTGCTGGATGTGAGCCGCATCGAGGACCGGCTGGGCGCGGTGGCCGAGCTGGCCTCCAACTCATTGATGCGGGGCGACGTGAGGGAGGTTCTAGCCGGCATTAACGACATGGAGCGGCTGCTGAGCCGGTCGGCGGCCGGGTTGGCCAGCCCGCGCGACCTGACCGGCCTCCGCGATTCACTGGAACGGCTGCCCCGACTGGTCAGTGCTCTGAATCCGGCCAAACATGAGGGCTTGGCCGCACTACGCTCCCTCTTTGTCGGCGGCCCTCCTCCGCATCGAAAGGATGTCATCCCCGGTCTGGTGATGGAGGACCTTGACCGGTCGCCGCTGCGGCAGTTGGCCGATCACCTGCGCGCTGCGCTGACCGATGACCCGCCAGCGCTGTTGCATGAAGGCGGCGTCTTTCGAGATGGTTTCCATCCGGAGCTGGATCGGCTGAGGCAGAACGGCCGGGAGGGCAAGCGGTGGATTGCCGGCCTGGAGAGCGAGGAGCGGGCAAAAACCGGCATCGGCTCGCTGAAGGTGGGCTACAGCTCGGTCTTCGGCTATTACCTGGAGGTCTCCAAGTCGAATATCGAGAAGGTTCCCCCTCACTACATCCGCAAGCAGACGACCGTGAACGGCGAGCGCTACATCACGCCGGAGCTGAAGGAGATGGAGGCCACCGTTTTGGGCGCGCAGGACAAAGCGATCGAGCTGGAGGTCTCCTTATTCGGGGATATGCTGGAGCGGGTAGTCCGGGAATCGAATGATATCAAGGCGGTTGCCCGGGCGGTGGCCGAGCTGGATGTGCTGGCCTCGCTGGCCGAATCGGCGGTGGCCCATCACTACACCCGGCCGGTAGTGGACGATTCGGGCGTGATTGAGATCAAGGCGGGCCGCCACCCGGTGGTGGAGCTGATGTACGGCGGCCAAAACTTCGTGCCCAACGACTGCCGCCTAGACGGCGAAAATGAGCGCATTCACATCATCACCGGCCCGAACATGTCGGGAAAATCAACCTGTTTGCGCCAAACCGCCATCATCGTGCTCATGGCTCAAATAGGCTCGTTCGTGCCGGCCGATTACGCCCATGTTGGAGTGGTGGACCGGATTTTTACCCGAGCCGGCGCCCATGACGAGCTGGCTTCGGGCCAATCCACCTTTATGGTGGAGATGAACGAGACGGCCAATATCTTAAATAACGCCACCCCGCGAAGCTTGGTCATACTGGATGAAATCGGCCGCGGAACCAGCACCTACGACGGCCTCTCCATTGCTTGGGCGGTTGTGGAGTACCTCGTTCAAATCGGCTGCAAGGCGCTTTTTGCCACCCACTATCACCATCTCAATGAGCTAGCCCATCGAATTCCGGGGATTTGCAACTACCGTATCGCGGTAAAAGAGCAGGGAGACCACATCATCTGGCTGCACAAGTTGGTGCACGGTGGAACCGATCGCAGCTACGGCATCCAGGTGGCGCGGATGGCTGGCGTTCCACCCGAAGTAATTGACCGCGCCCGGCAGATTTTACAGGGATTGGAGCGAAACGGCCGGACGCTGAAAGGCGACCCTTCGCTCAAAAACGGCGATATCCCGACCCAGCAGCGAAGGCTACAGCTCACCCTCTTCGAGGCCGAGCTTCACCCGGCGATCGAGGCGTTGCGATCGCTGGATTTGACCGAGATGACGCCGATCGAGGCCATGATTCGGCTGGATGAGATTCAGCGGCTGGCGAAGCAAAACTAGGCTCTAACACGGCCGATCAATGGGCGAGCGCGGCCCGACGACGCCGCAGGAATCGGTGAAGCAGTATAAACGCTGGAATCGCCAGCGCTACATTATAGACCGCCTCTCCAAGCACTCGAGCTCCCCAAACCGTGAAAGGGTATTGAGGCGCGAAAAGATAAAACAACCCCTCGGTCAACAGTGTCCCGATCCCGACGACTGGAATGGCCGCCTCCACGCGATCAATATAAAAGCGATCACCGAGCAACGCCACCCCGGCCGTAGCCAGCGACCGGCTGACCAGGTAGCTACCGAGATAGACGGAGAGGAAGGAGGATTCGATCAGTCCGGCCGCAAAACCGAGCCAGGGCGCCGCTTGCAGATCGGCGAAGAGGCCGGCGACCAGCATAAAGGTGAGGATGAAGTTGGGTTCCGCCCAACCGATACGCATCGCATTCGCCCACATTCCCTGCAGGAACGCGGCGAAGATGAGCAAGATGATCGCTCGCAGAAGTTGAAATCGGGCCGTCATCTTAAAATGTAGACCTGCTCGAGATGATTGAAATCCACCGCCGGCTGGACGAAAGCGCGCTCGCTGAATCCGCCCCGATCCTGCGCGATGGAGGTCACCTGGCCCACGATCAGCCCCTTTGGATAGACGCCGCCCAATCCGGAAGAGACGATGGTATCGCCGACCTTGATATCGGTCTTGCGGGGCAGATTTTTGATCTGGAGCTGCGGCGCCCCAGTCCCGTAACCGATGCCCATCGCGCGGGAACCGGCTCGCTGTACCATCACGCCCACCGCCGAGCTGGTGTCGGTCAGCATCAACACATCGGCCGTATTTCGATTCACCGCGTAGACCTGCCCTATCAATCCCTGCGGAACCACTACCGCCTGCTCCGTCTTCACGCCCTCGACCGATCCGGCATCCACCACCAGGGTGTTGAAGAGAGGAATGGGGCGCACCGCAATGACATCGGCGCCGAGTGGATGTGGGTGGAAACGATTGACGAAATGAAGGGCGGTGCGGAGCTGCTGGTTTTCGATGTCGGCTTCTTGAAGGGCGGCGACCTGGGCTTTGAGCGCAGCGACCTCAGCACGCAGGCGCCGATTTTCGGTGGCCATTGTTTTCCCATGAAACAGCCATCCGACCTGGCGATCGAACCAGCGATCCACGGCGTGTCCCGCTTTCAACGTGGGGCGGGTTACCAACCGCACCACGCTCTCCACCGGGTCGGTGCGGTGGTGTCTCAGCAGCAGGTTGTGCCAGATTCCCAGTCCAACCCCCAGAATAATGCAGATGATAAAACCAAGATAGCGGAATTTGCGTTCCGGTGTGCCCCACACGGCCGCCCTTTCATCGCCCAGCATCCAGATGGTAAATTGCCGATTAGTTGCTCTTGAGTACTTTTCGCAGAGCCGGGGTGGAATCGAGCTGATCGAGAACCCGGCCGGTTCCGATAACGACGCAGGAGAGAGGATCGTTGGCCACTTTCACCGGCATGCCGGTCTCGTGAGCGATCAACTTATCCAGACCGCGCAGCAACGCTCCTCCGCCGGCCAACACAATGCCTCGATCGGTATCCATCACATCGGCCGAAAGCTCGGGTGGGCAGCGCTCCAACGTCAGCTTGACCGCCTCCACGATCGCGTTGATGGGATCCTGAATCGCATCGCGGATCTCTTCGGAGGTGATGGTCGCGCTGCGGGGCAGGCCGGTCAAGAGATCGCGGCCACGAACCGTCAACGTTCGGACTTCGCCGCCGGGATAGGCATTTGCCACCTCAAACTTTGCCTCTTCCGCCGTTCGGTCACCGATGATCAGGTTGTAGGTTCGTCGGACATAAGCGATAATCGCCTCATCTATCTCATCACCGGCCACCCTTACCGAGCGGCTGCTGACAATGCCGGAGAGCGAGATGACGGCCACTTCGGTGGTGCCTCCGCCGATATCCACGATCATCGAGCCGGTCGCCTCCGATACCGGCAGTCCGGCCCCGATGGCGGCCGCCATCGGCTCTTCGATGAGATAGGCCTCTTTCGCCCCTGCCTTCTCGGTGGCATCAATGACGGCGCGGCGCTCGACTTCAGTGACGCCGGAGGGGATGCCGACCACCACGACCGGCGCGATCCACATCGTCCGCCGGTGCACCTTCTCAATGAAATAGCGCAGCATCTTCTCGGTCTGATCGAAATCGGCGATCACGCCGTCTTTCAAAGGCCGAATTGCCGTAATGGTGCTCGGCGTTCGGCCCAGCATACGCTTCGCCTCTTCACCGACGGCCAGCACCTTTTTCGATTCTTGCTCGATTGCCACCACCGATGGCTCGCGCAAGAGGATGCCCTTTCCGCGGACGTGTACCAGCGTATTGGCGGTCCCCAGGTCGATTCCCATATCGCGCGAAAACCGCCCCAGGAAACTCCGCAGAATGGTCATCTATTCAGCTATCTCCCCCGATCTCACTAGGTAATATGATTATAGCATGGCGTCTCCAATGACGGACAAGTGAATTACCATCGGGCGAACCTTATCTTTAGAAGGAAAAGCTGGGTTAAAATTTAAATAACGATACTGTAGCAGATTTCCCATCCGCGAGTTTTCGTGCGGTAAATGGGCCATTTCTGCACTGTCCAATGTTTTAGTGGTTGTTGAAAACCAGCCGGTGCCCACCGCTTCGTCATTCCCGCCTGCGGTAGGCGGGCAAGAGTGCGAAGTGTTGGATTTTCAGATAGATACGCGACTGGATTCCGGGTTCCGCTTTGCGGCTCTGAAATGACGACCCAGAGGTGTTGCACTATTTTTATCAACCACTTAAGAATGTTGAGGAGAATATGTCTGCTTTCATGCGGCAATGCGCCGCTTTTGTGCTTCTGCTTGGCATAAACGCCGTCGGGTCCTATGCCAACACGCCCTCTTCCATTCATTTCACGCCGGGAACCGCCGGCGAAAAGCCCTACCTCTATCAATCCGAAAACAGCTTCGTGCTCCATACCGGTGGGCGGACATGGCGCTTTGCTGATGGCGCCGCTTCCTTTACCTATCGCTTCGCGCACCTCGCCGTCCGGTATGCGTTGTTAACGCTCGATATGTCCGGCGAGTACCGGGTTGACATCAGCACCGACCAAAAGCACTGGGTGCCCCTGATTAACAGCGGACTGACCGGCAATATAGATCACCATAACCACGGGTACTATCAGGCCGATCTGATGCCCTATTTCCGGCACAGCGCGGTGATCTACCTCCGCTTCACCGATAATGATCCCACCGGCGGTTGGGGTCCCAGCCTCTACCATCTCATACTGGATTTCTTACCGGGGCTGAACGCGCTGCCGTCGCCGGTTCGAATTCGCGGAATGATCCGAGTTACGGTGTTGGGTTGGGGAGAGTCGCTCGGCGCCAGCCTGACGCAAGCGGTCCGGTTCAATTCAAAGTGGCTGACCAGCGCCGCGTTTGTAAAAAACGGCTTGCAACTGCCGCCTCATCAATTCGTTTATCGGCTGGAACATCCGGTTACGATTTCACTGACCGACATGCTCCACAATTCCGATGTGATATGGATGGATGCGGGTGCTCCCGCTGATATCTGGAAGAGCGGCGCCGACACAATCGCCCAGTTCGTTAAACTGGGAGGTGCGCTGGTCGTTTGCGGCTCATGGGAGACCTACGGCGGGCATGGGGGCGGCGGATTCTTGAAGACCCCGCTGGCGCCGGTGCTGCCGGTACGGATTTTATCCAGCCCCGATACGCATGATCAGCCCTGCCGACTGGAAATGGTCGGCTCGGCCCCGTTTACGCAGGGAATTAACTGGCGCCAATGCCCCCTGTTTCATGGGCATAACCGAGTCGGCCTAAAGCAGGGGGCGCACTTGCTGGCGCGATGGAATGACGGCGACCCGGCAATGGTCTGGTGGAAGTACGGCCGCGGGCGGGTTTTTTGCTTCACCTCGACGCCGGACGGCGGTTGGGGGCCGGACGTCCGGCGACATTGGAGCGCCCCTTACGGCCAATTCGTCCGACACCTGCTCGCCTGGCTGATCAAAGAGGCGCCTGGCAAATATCTCCGTGTCTCCACTTCAAAACTTCCGGTACCGGTGCGACTGCAATCGGCTTGGGACGAGCTGTTTCATTTGTGGATTGCACTGCGGACAGGCGCTAAAAACCTGCATCAGCGGGATCGGTGGCTCCGATTGGCCTACGATCTTACCGGCGCCGAACGGTTGATGCACTGGCAGTGGTATTACGCTTGGACCCGTCGCGCCGTCAACGGCCGCCTATGGAACGGAGTCAAAAGCTGGGACTTCGAGCCGGGCTACAATCAGGTTCCCTCACCAGATGCGAGGGTCACCTCCTTTGCTCCTCAGATCGGCTACCGGTTGGCCATGGCGGCTGAAACGGCGATGAGCTTGGCTAAATTGGAAAACGTGCGATCGGCACTGGTGACAGCCCGGAGCTGGAATGAGCGGTTGGGCGGTTATCTCAACCCTCCCGCCTGGCCGGCAATACCGCAACCGAAAAAGTGGGACGGAAAGCCAACCGACCACTTCATCAGCGGAGACTCTCTGTTCGAAGAAGAGCCGGATTGGGTGATGCAATGCGGTGATCTGAACGGTGGGCGATCGCCCCAATACCTGCGGTGGGATGTGGCGCCGCAACGCCAGGAGATATTACAAACCGAGAAGCGAGTGCCGGTCGCCACGAACTACCTCCAAAAGATGGACGTTACCTGGCAGATCGGTGATCAACCGCCGGTTTCGATCGGTGGCGGGGCTTCACCTCAACTGGTGGAGGAGTTCTTCACCACCGCCAGCACCTGGTTCGATGAGCCGTTGCCCTACATGACCTATTTTCAAGAGTTTCGTGAAAAGGGGCTGACCATATCGCGGCACCAGAGCCTGGTATGGGGAGCTCCCGCCCTGGTTGAAATGTGGCGATTTGAAAACGATGGCCGCACCAGTATTCCAGCCTCCACCCTGAAAACGACGGTAACGGGAATTCCAGGGCGCTGGATGGAGCTTTTTTCGCTGGATGATGCGTCGGCTGGCAGCGCTGGGGAGATTCAGGTTTTGAAACAATCACTGCCGGAAATACCGCCCGGCCAAAGCGTATGGCGGGTTGCGATCGTGGCAGTGGGACGGAGCGAGAGCGGTTTACAGGCTGATGGTAAGTCGGCCTTGAGCTGGTGCCGCGCCCACCTGCCAGTCCCCGGTTTACCATCGGTTCGATGGATGCTGGCCGACCCGGTCAGCCTTCCGCCTGCTGTTCCGCCGAAGCCGATCGGTATTTGGCAGCACCCGATCGCCGGGTTCTTTCATTTCTTGGAGCAGGCGCTCTTGACGCCCAAAGGAACCTATCGGGAAGTTTCAAACCAGCGCAGCCTCTGGACTGATTGCGACCTGGCAAACGCTTCGCGCGGGCTCGCGGTACTGGCGATCTCCACCGGTAACCCAATAGCGGCGCATCGCGTGCGCACCCTTTTGAGCTATATGATGAGCTGCCAAGCGCCGAACGGATCCTTTTATTCGCGGCGGGTGCTGGATGCGGATGGTCATGCCAGAGCCTATTCGCTTTCCAACTGGAGCTGCAGCGTGGCCCAATGCACCTATCCTCTCACTTTGGGCTACCGGTTGTTTGCAAAGAGCGATCCCCAATTTGCGCTGCGCTGCCTGGATGCGGCCCAACGAGCGGGCGGCTGGCTCATTCATGATACCGACACTGACGGCGCCCTTTTCGCCGACGACTCAGGGCCGCGCCATGACTTCGGTAATAAAAACGACTATCCCGGCGATGTGCACGGCCTGGCGGTGATGGATCTGTGCGAGCTTTATCGGCTTACCCATGATCGCCGCTATCTGGACGGCGCCACCCATATCGGGGATTATCTGTTCGCCCATGCCGAAGATCTGATGACGAACGGAAACGCAATCGGCGGCCTCTGCGCGCTCTGGTATGAAACGGGCCGGCGGCGCTATTTGAGGAAGGCGGAGGCGGTGGCCGATAACCCCTTGATCGGGCGATCTCTGGATAGGAATTTCGATCTGGTGGTGGCCCCACAACTGGATGAGCTGGACTACGCTTATCGGGCCTGGATGCTGTGCGATGTGGCCCGAGCCGAGCGGCTGCTGGCTTTTCGATTGGCCCGCCGCTCCCCCGCTGAAGCGCGGAAGATGCTGGAACGATCATGGGCGCATTTGGGGATTGCCGACTGGATGGCGGAGACGTTTTTCGGTGCCAACAACCGCCACCGCTGCTTGCAGGATACCACCGGCGGCTCGACCTGGGGCAACGTGGAGGTTACCGGCAACGAGATTTCGGCGCTGTCTGAAATGGATGCCGCCTACCACCAGCCACTCGGCGAATTGGGCTTATGGTAAAGGGCGTTTTGATTCATAAAGAAAGCCCTACTTTGCCTAAAAACTCTCCTTTCCACTCTCAGGATACCAAGTTGTTAGGTAGACGATCTAAAAAGTGATTTATTAGATAATGCGGAGCGGTACAATAAATATCGGTATCTGAACTTGATGATGGCATATTAATTATGACTAACGAATCAACCGTCACGCAAGTGTTCACCACATGCGTGACTGCAATAAAGAACGGCAAGCTGATCAGCAGAGAAAATCGACAGGATAAGGAGTTCCATTTCCAAAACTGGTTCCTGGCCCGGCTCGATGAGACGAGCATTCATCATGAGCAAGGCAGTCGGAACAGCTACCCTGATTTCCGTATCGTGCATGTTGCTGAAGGCTATGAGGTGAAAGGGCTAGCTTACCCCGGTCGAGAAGTGACTTATGACTGCAACAGCCAAGTCCCCTCAGGCAATCACAACGGACGCGCTATCTTCTATGTATTTGGACGCTATCCGGCTAAGCCCGACGGCAATAGTTATCCCGTGCTGGACTTTGTTGTCTGCCACGGCGATTTCCTGAATGCAGACCACGAGTACATACACAAGAACAAGAGCGTAAAGGGATTCGGCAGTTACAGCGACATCTTGATCCGCGACCGCAAGATGTACGTTGCTCCCACCCCGTTTGGAATCGTCTCCGGCGTCGCGCATCTCCAGACACTGATTCTTCCTCGCGACTTTCAGGTCACCGACGAGTTCAAACTGGTCGGTGAGCTTGTTAGGAAAGAGGCCGAACATCTCGTTGTTGGCTACGTATTCGATCTCAGAGAGAACACTCTGACACCAGAAACCATCCCTAATCCCTCCACTGGGCAAGAGCATGTTTTCAAGGCTTGGCGCATGCGAGACGGCCCAGATGAACGGGTCACCATACGTGAGCGTCCGATTGTGGTCGTCGAGGAAGAAGAGAAAGACATTGATAACGAGTAAAAGCCCAACCGTAGTGCAGATGCGCCTCATCGAATCAGATGATTTTCCGTTTGAATTCCTCTCCTCGCTCGGTGAACGCGAAAGTTGGCGCAAGGAGATCAATCGGCCGATCTACCATCTACACAAGTGGTGGGCAAAACGGCTTGGTTCCATATTTCGTGGGATTATACTGGGCTGTCTAATGCCGCAAGGCTCGGACCTGAAAAGGGGCTTTTATGAGAAGCACAATCATGATGGCGTGACTGTGCTCGACCCATTTATGGGTAGCGGCACTACCATAGGGGAGGCTCATAAGCTCGGATGTATCACGCTGGGGCGTGATATCAACCCGGTTGCATGCGAAAGTGTTAGGGTGGCTCTGGGACCACTCAACCGAGAACGGCTGCTTTCAGCATTCTCGCAGCTTTCCGCCACAGTCGGTGAACGCATACGCCAACTCTATCGTTCATCCGATGCAAACGGGCGGGAGTGCGACGTGCTGTATTACTTCTGGGTCAAGCACATCGAATGTCCTCACTGCGGCTCCGGTGTAGACCTATTTCCTACACGCATAATAGCACGTAATGCCTATCCGGACCGGAAACCAGAGGTGCAGGTGTGCTGTCCCGGATGTGGCGACATCTTCCCCTCGCTTAACGGAAGCGACAGTGCCATTTGCCCGTCGTGTGAGTTGAAGTTCAATCCCCACCAAGGCGCAGCAAGAGGCGCAACTGCCGAGTGTCCGAAATGCTCACGCTCGTTCTCGATAGTAGACACCGTCCGCCGCCGTGCCGATCCGCCTCAGCACCGGTTGTACGGAAAGTTCCTCTTGACACCGGACGGCGCGAAGGTTTACCTAAGAATAAACCGGCTTGATAACGATGCCTACAGAATGTGCTCGGATGAACTCTCGTACGAAATAGACAGTGGCCGCATTCGCCTGCCTGACGCCGGTCTGTCTGATGGGTTCAACACACGCCAGGCAATCAGTTACAACTACAAGACTTGGCGCAGCTTCTTTAATGATCGACAACTGCTCGCCCTTGGCTGGTTGCAGGATGCTATCGCCAGAATACCTGAAAAGGAGACCAGGGAAGCACTGCTGCTACTGTTCTCGGGAGTGTTGGAATTTAACAATATGTTTGCCTCATACAAGGGCGAAGGCACGGGAGCAGTCAGACACATGTTTTCTCATCATATTCTGAAACCCGAACGCACTCCTCTCGAGGCCAATGTTTGGGGCACGCCAAAGAGTTCCGGCTCCTTCTCCAGTCTGTTTAAGACTCGTTTATTGCGAGCGCTGGATTACCGATCAGCACCGTTCGAGCTTGCAGCGGGTAGCTCGATCAAGAAGTTCTACTGCAGCGTCCAGCTCAACGGTAACGTGGCGAGTGAGTGGCCCGACAGAGAGAATTGGGAGCCACATACAGTTTACCTGTCTTGCGGAAGCTCGGACACAATGTCTCTGCCGTCTGGCTCGGTAGACTTGGTAGTGACGGACCCTCCGTTTTTCGACAACGTCCACTACTCGGAGCTAGCCGATTTCTTCTACTCTTGGGAAATGCTGTATCCGCGAGGATTCATTGGCAAACGCCTCAGCACACGAGATCCGCGCGAGGTTCAAGATGGTGATGCCGATAGTTTCGCTTCCAAGTTACGCGCCGTGTTCTCTGAATGCCGTCGGGTTCTCAAACCCGGAGGGCTGCTCGCGTTCACCTATCATCATTCTCGTGCCGAAGGATGGTCATCGCTCGCGGACGCAGTCTACGGAGCAGGCTTCTCCATCGTGAACGCACATCCGGTTAGAGCAGAATTATCCGTGGCTATGCCGAAATCGCAAACAAAGGAACCCATTCAGCTTGACGTAATACTGGTTTGCAGAAAAAGCGAGGAAGACCTACGGCCTAGGTTATTGGCCTTGGATGCCTGTAGCAAAGCGGTAGACTCTGCCGATAACAAGCTCAGACGCTTAATGTCGTCAGGACTAACGCTTTCTCGTAACGATTGCCGGATGGTCGTCTTTAGCCAATACCTGTGTGCGCTAGGTCCTCTGAAGGTTCTCACAGAACCTGCTCGTGTAATGCTGCGCCAAGGTGGAATACTAGATGGGTTTAGCGATGATGTGCACCTCCATATAAGCTGCAGTGAATGTCAGAAACGCATCGCCAAAGCGCAATTATCACTGACCTTTGATTGTACCATTGGGTATTAGTGGCCAAGCAATCCTACTGGGATCAACGCCAAATACTGAGTTTTATGCAGTATTTTTGGTTTTTGTGCAGGTTTGGGTTTTTGTGGAAAGCCGGTTTACCATTTTTATATATCAAAACTCCACCCTTCTGTGGACGCATCCCGATTGAATAGGGGTGCTTGCTGAGATGCATGGAGGAACGGCGAGTTGATGACGGCTACGATTGGATGACCAAAATAAAAAGAGCGCCGAACCGCTTTCAATAAAATGCGCGGTTCGGCGCCGGCGAGGGTCTATTGATGGCTGCCAAACATGGGGGACTGTGTTGGTTTGGGCGGGTAGCGATTAATAATTTTCGCACTTTTCATCAAATCCGCAATTACGGCACCGTACTGGTTTTGCAGGAACTGCTGGAGCGCCTGATCCCGTTCACCCTGGCTGATATCCTTGCCTAGTCGGGTCACCTCGATGAGATGCCAGCCAAATTCGGTCTTGACCGGCTCGCTGATGACGCCTGGCTTCAGGTTGAAGGCCACTTCATCAAACGGCTTGACCATCGCGCCGCGGACGAAAACGCCCAGGTCGCCGCCGCGTAATTTGCTGGCGCCGTCATCGCTGTATTGCTCGGCCGCCTTCGAGAATTTGATCTTGCCGGAGACGATGTCTTGGCGGATCTGTTCAATTTTGGTTTTCGCGGCTGCGTAGGCGGCGTCGGTCTCTTGCGGGGTGCTACCGGGCTTGACATGAATGAGTATATGTCGAGCCTGGATGAAATCATCCGGTCCGATGGTGTGGCCGATTTTCTTCTCATAATTGAGCAGTACCAGTTTTTCCAGCTCAAGCTGGGTTTTGGTGGCCTCTTCCAACGCCTGCTCGCGCACCCCGTACATCTTCAACACCTCCAAATCGGCGAGCTGCGGCTGATTCATCTGTTTTTTTACCTTCCCGATGGTGAGGTGCATGCGGGCTGCAATTTCGGCCGGTGTCACCACGATATGATTTTTTACCGCTGATTGATGGATCAGTCGCTCGCGGATAAGATCTTGTACGGCGGTGGTCAGCACCGATGGGCGCTCCATAAAGAGCCAGTTTTCCACCTCCTGCTCAGAGACCACGATCGGCTTATCGTGGTTGGCGGGATTGAAAAGCCGCTCCAGCACCAGCGTGCCCACACTGGCGGCCAGCGGGCGAACCCGATCGGGGAAAGAGGTCGCCTTAATTCGGGCGATCTGGTCCGGTACGATCTGGGCCATCACCTGCTGCCGTGTTATCGGCTCGCCGTTAACGGTGGCCACTACGTTGTTCGGTAGGCCGGGCGAGCTGAGGTGGTGCTTGGTAACCGCTTTAGAAACCGTTTTCGTGATCGTTTTGTTGGCCGGCTTTTTTAAGGGAGCGGCGGAAGCTGCTACGCCAAGCGCCATCACCATTATGCCAAGCACCAGCCGTAACGAAACTCGCATTCGGATTTCTCCTTTCAGAAAGGGGGATCGTTCTGCTCCCCATCATATCCGATAAGGAGGGTGAAGGTCAAGTTTAGGTAAGAGTTCGGGTTTGC
>JAKBZR010000121.1 GCA_021842405.1 bacterium | reverse complement strand
GTCGCTTGCCGCCGTCGTTTCGAATGGCGGCGTGCTGTTGCGCGATGCCTGGATCTCCATATAGCCCGATGTCGCAGCGCTCATCCCGCCCCAAAATGGTTAAGGGGCGAGAAATGATGTAGTCAACGCCTTCATTGCGGCCAACCAGCACTCGCACCCAAGCCTGCTTGCTCATCTCGTCAATCAAATTAACGAAGAGCCCGATCAGCATGCCCAGCAGCGTAAAGCCGACCGCTCGGCTTGGCCCACCCGCCTCATAGGTTCTATTGGAGCTGGTCATCGCGATCGTGCTGGACATGATCGGCGCCATCAACTTGGCGACGATCTCAAAGAAAAATCCGCCCAAGAAACCGCCGATCAGCCCGCCGATCAGCCCGTTTATGGCGCGGCGAAATGACCAGTTGGTCACTCCGATGACCAACCCCAGCAAGGCGCCGAGGCACATCCAGCCGAATGACCGCGCGAGCACTAACTGTGAAAACGAGAATAAATCGCTGCGGCTTTCCAGCGCTTCCATTGACTGGCCGAAAAGGAGCGTATTAAAAACATAGTTGCCCACGCTAAACCCAATCATCGCGCCAAAGCTGCCCAGTATGAATCCGATTATCATCCCGGAAACCAGCTTTCGTGGCGAACCAACTACAATTCCTTCGACCGCGCCCAGCGCAAACCCGAGAAAGCCGCCGGTTGAGATTGTGATGACAGCGACTGCGTTAAAGTGCAAAAACAGGAAAGGATACCGGATCGTGCTGGGATTCTTGATCCCGTAAGGGGTGACCTGTTCGGCATGCATCATCTGCTGAACGGCAAAGGCTAAAAACCCAGCCGCCGCACCGGCTAATGTGCCCAAAACTATCCGCGATCTCACCGCCTCAAGCCTCCCGTTGTAACCATTGGATCGCCCGCATTCGATCCCGTAATTTCCTATATTTCAAACCGAAATCGTGTGTTGCCGATCTGAATCTCATCGCCGGCCCGCAACGCCTGCTCACCCGAGATGCGAACCCCGTTTACGAAAGTGCCGTTGGCGCTGCCCAGGTCTCTCACCACCGCGCCGCCGTTTTGAAGTTGAATCTCGGCATGCCGGCGCGATACGGTGGTATCGTCGGCCAACGCGATGGTGTTGGCGCTGTCGCGTCCGACCGATACGGAGCCGCCCGTAATCGGGTAGATATTGCCGGAGTAGATTCCCATTGCGCCGATCAAGCGGGGGGTTCCGGTTCGAGTAGCGGTCGCCGCGCCTCCCGCGAAGCCACCGCCCACCGTGCACCCGCAGTTGCCGCTCGCATCCTTCTTTTGGCCGCAGTAGGGGCAGAGGTTGGGATCGGTTACCACCGGCGGCGGCGCGGCGCCGGCCGGTTGCCAGGCGCTTTCAGCGGTTGAGGCGGAAGGAGCGGCGACCTCGATGCCCCATTTCTTCAGCGTCGCGGCCGCTCCTCCCGATTTCGTCCACCGATAGAGCAGGTAGCCGCCGCCCACAAAGATGATCAGCCCAAGTAGCCCCCCAAATATGCTTGGCCATTGATTGGAAGGATGATAAGATTGAACCGGCGGCAGATTGCCGGGCGGCGTCGGGGTAGAGCCGGCTTGCGGCGGTGTTGGAGCGGTGGTTGCAGCGGCCGGAACCGAAAGCGTCGGCGCCGATCCGGTCACCGAGACGGTAACGGTGTAACCGGTCGCCGGATGACCCGATGGGATCGTTATATCCTGAGTCTGCTTTAAGTTCTGCCCGTAAACGACGCTCAAATTCGCTATGCCGAACGCCACATTGGAAAAAACGGCTTTCCCTTGATCGGTGGCGTCCAGCGACCGGGTTTGGGTGCGGTTGTCGGCATCCGTCAATGAGACCAATGCGGCGGCAAGCGGCTTTGCATTGGACTCCACCGCCACGATGACGCGCCTCACCAGGTTGAAGTCTTCCGGCGTTACCTGTAAAGTGGCGCTTTTGGCCGGTATGGGCAGCAGCGCCGCATTGCCGGTCTCTTCGTTTAAGATAAGGATATGGTTGGTCCCTTTTCCTTTTGATGGGGTTACGGTAACGGTGGCTGATGATCCAGAAAAGTGAACGGGTAGCTCCGGATTTCGCACGGTCGCGACCGCTGGAATTACCGTATATTCATAATTTCCCGAAGAGGGCATCACCAGATTAATGGATTGGATTGGCGGTGCGGAAGGAGCTAGTGATGAGGTGGTCGTCGGCGTCTTTTTTCCGCTCGCAAACGCGGCTGCTCCCAGCGCCAGGAGAGCGGTCCCAATGATCGAAGCGCCATACCCAAATCTTCTCCCGTTCATAGCTTTTCCTCCAGTTCCTTGATCGCCAACCCGATCCGATCAATTAAATCATCGGTCGTCAAGCCGGCCAACCCGGTTTCTTGAGCGGCCCGATCACCGGCAACCCCATGCAGATATACGCCGGAGGCCGCCGCTTTAGCAGCGCTTAGGCCGCCCGCCAACAAAGCGCCGATCATGCCGGAAAGTGCATCGCCGCTGCCGGCGGTCGCCATTCCTGGATTGCCGGTCGTATTGATCGCCAATTGCCAGCCGTCCTGATTATTATGGGCGCCGACCAGCGTCCGCGATCCCTTCAGCACCGCCGTCACCCGATAACGATCAACCATTCGTTGTACCGCCGCTAAGCGGTTCGATTGAATATCGGCGGTTTTAGCTCCCAGCAGTCGGGCCGCTTCACCGGGATGCGGCGTAAAGATGCGGGGATAGGCCGAAAAGTCACCATTCCCATCACCGGCCGAATTTGATGCAATAGCGTTCAGCGCATCGGCATCCATCACGGCCGGTAGGGGTAAATCTCGCGCCAAACGAGCTGCAACCGAACCGGCTTCCGGCCGCTGGCTCACTCCGCAGCCGATGACCGCTGCGTCGAAATGAGTTGAAATCTCCATCAAGGCGGAATAGGCGCTTTCCGCCAGCGCTCCATCGCGATCGGGCAGCGGAATCGTCATTATGGTCGGCAATGAGGAGGCTACCACCGCCTGCACCGATTCGGGCGTGGCGACCGTCACCAGTCCCGCTCCTGTCCTCAGCGCGGCGCGGGCGGCCAGTATGGGGGCGCCGCTCATTCCCCGCGATCCACCGACGATGAGAAGGTGGCCGAAGGTGCCCTTATGGGCATCAATCGGGCGCGCCGGCAGATAATTGACCACCTCTTCCGCACCCAGCCAGAGCGGCGCATCCGACGGCAGCACACCGGTCCAGTCGTAGCCGATCGAGTCAACGACCAGCTTTCCGACATATTTCGCCCCCGGCAAAAGTAGAAGCCCAACCTTCGGCAGCCCAAAAGTTACGGTAAGGTCGGCTTTAACCGCCCCTCCCGGTGCTAAGCCGGTGTCGCAGTCGAGGCCGGAGGGTATGTCCAGCGAAACCACCGGCCGTTCGCATGCGTTGATTCTTGTGATCCAGATGGAAACCGGCGGGGTCGGCGCCCCCTTCACGCCGGTTCCCAACAGCGCATCCACCACCAGATCGGCCTCTGCCAGCAGCGGCGCATTCGACTCGGAATGGATCGACACTCCCATCCTTTCGGTGATCTTCAAATGTTTAGCCGATATATCCGATAGGCGTTCTCTCCCCCGCACCATGATGATGGCCGTCCACGCCCCATCCATCTGGAGGTATCGCGCCAGTGCGAAACCGTCTCCACCGTTGTTTCCGGAACCGCAACAGAGGATGATCCGCTTATCCTTCAGCGACCCGAAGGTTTGCTGCATGGCATCCCGCGCCGCCCGCCCCGCGTTCTCCATCAGCACCAGGCTCGGGATTCCACCCTCTTCGTTGGCCAGGCGATCCATCGTCCGCATCTGTTCCGAGTATACACATCGCATCGCGTTACTGCACCCCCGATATCAATTAACCACCCGCATAGCGTATCCAGCCGGCTACATCCTTATTAACCGCCGGCACCTCAATCGTGAATGGCTTGCCCTTTTCCGCCGTTACTTTTGTATGAGAAATGGCCTGGCCGATGGAGGTGTTCCACCAGGTCAGCTCGTATTGCCCCGACCCCATTCCGGTCAGGGTTAGCTTGCCATCCGCCGGTCGCTTTGGATTTCGATTCCGAATCCAGAATGCGGCATAGTTTTTATCTTGTTTGACCATGCACTGGAGCGCCGGAGCGTAGTTGCTTAGCGTAATACCGGTCTCTACCTTCAAATCCGTTTTGGAGATACAGCCGCTGGCATTGATAAAGCCGGTAAGCGCCGTATACTGGGAGAATAAATTTCGATGTTCAATGTTATCCCATGCCCAATACTCGGCTAAACCGGAGCTTGGCGAAAAGAGGCTGCTCCAAATCGCCTCATGTAAAAAGGCGCCCGTATCGGCGCTGAGATCGGCCGACGGGCCGCATTCACCAATAAAGATCGGCTTTTTGTATTTTGATGGAGATATGGCGCTGGTGGCGGCGATTATGGAGTCGGTGTAGATATGGGGTTGCAAATAGTCCAAAGCCGGTATCAGCGCGTTATCGGGCGGCGTCGAGCTGCTGGTGATGAGATGATGGTAGGGATCTATCTTCCGCAAGTAATCGGCCATTTCCTGATGCCAGGCCGTCACCTCATTCCAATGCCCGTGAGAGGCGGCATCGGTCCACTGCACCTCATTGAACAGCTCCCAAGCCATTACATTGGGAGAATAGCCCCACCTCGCCACAATGTAGCGCAGCTTAGCCTTTTCCAGTTGGATGGCTCGCGGATCGGTGAAAAAGCCCTCCGCCGTGGTTAGAAAGCCGCCGTTCGCTTTGTTCCACGGGTTCTGGTTCCAGTTGGGATTGGTCTGGGTGGAAAACTGGCCATGGTATTGGATCGTCATCTGGAGGTAAATCCCCTCTTTCTGAGCCGTTTCAACGATCTGGTCCCATCGCCGGGCTGCCTTCAGATTGAGATCACCGATCGGCAGCTTTTCGGATCGCGACCAGTCCAGCGCTTTCCCATCCCAAGCCGTCATCCAAATCCGCGCCCAGTTCTCCCCCGCTTTCGACATTTCACCCAGCATCCGCTGATAAAACGCGGCGTCCGTTTCATTACCTACCTTCCAGCAGAGGTTATTGCCCACCGGATAGTAGGTTGTGCCGTTGTCGTACTCAAATCGGGTCGGATGGTTGGGGTCAATTCGGATAAAACCGGGATTACGCTCACCGGTAACGTGGAACTCGGAAGGCTTGAGGTCGGTCGGATGGATCGGTTTATTATTTAAAGTAAGGGAGAGACGGTAATTCCCGGCAACCGGCGGTGTAAAGCGAACGCGCCAGGTCGTATTGCCATCATAAAACGCGGGGATTTTTATCTCGACGCCATTTGGGCCGCTAATGCGGGCCATCACGTCGTTGACGCTGGGATCGAATGGGTTTCCTTTTAGATCGGGCAGGGTGAAGCTCGCCTCTTGCATGGGGTAGGCGCCTTTCATAAACCAGCTCGATGGTTGACCGCCGCTACCGGCCATCCGGCCGGGTTCCGACCGATTTGGGCCATAGCCGGAACCGGTAAACCGGTTATTTTGAAGGGGGGAGTTTAGGTTAGAGACCAAGCTATTGCTCTGGCCAGCGCTTAAATTGGGCGCCCCGCAACCGGTCAGGAAGACGCTGAGGATCAGAAGCAGAATAACCGCGATACCGGTGTGCCATCTCCAAATAATCAGTAAATTGAGTTTACAATTTTTCGCTTCCCTCACCGGTCTTCCCCCTCTCTCCCAGTGGCAGGAGTTACCGAATGCAGCACATCGGTCTCAACGTTGCAATTTTCCCGTTGATCCCACTCTTCAAAGGTCCGCCTCGGTTGCTTTGAGATTTCAGCCATTATCTCCAGCGCTTCGCCAAGCGGTACCTTTTGCTGAACCTTCTCAATGGGGCACGGCAGCCACTCCACATAGCCAAAAAGACGGCAGATCAGCGGCCTCACTGGGTAGATTGCACAGCGGCCGTTTTCCATGTCACGGTAACGACACGCGAACACTTTCACATCATCGCCCAGATCAACCTCTTTGCTTTGGCCAAGTACCTTTTCCACCGCCACTCGATTTTTTAAATCATCGGTGTACAGCCGTATGGTGTTCATTTCGGATCGTGTCACCTGTACGCCGGCCGCACAGCGCAAACCGCAGCCATCACAGCCATTGCACACCGCCTGATCCATTTCGCCAACGACTTGCGATGGGATATCTTTCCATTCGATATTACGTTCCGCAAGCCGTATCGTTTTTAAGTCGTTTCTGAGAGAATCCATATTACTGTAATTATAGTAGAAAATTGAGCATTTGCTAGATAGATGGAATGAGTTCAGTTTTACGGGAATGATTTTCGTTCGCGCCCCCACCCTCCCCCTCGCAACCGTTCCGTGCTCCTTCCCCCTCCTAGGGGGAAGGGATTCGGACTGGGCATTGACGATTACTGCGTCGCACCCCATCCTTGCCTTCCACCTTAAACTTGTCCTACTCTCTTTCTCCTCGCAACCGTTCCGTGCTCCTTCCCCCTCCTAGGGGGAAGGGCGGGATGGGGGTTGACAGGTGTACTCTAATATTTACCCTTGTTTCTTCCATTGATTGACTCGTATCCCATCCTGGCCTGGGAGAAGAAGGGCGGGATGGAGGTCAAGACACACCGTCCTGTAACACCCGCCCAAATTGCCCACAGAACTGAACTCTTACCTTAGGCATCACGATGCAGGCGGAAGCGGCAACCATTTCCGCTCCGTTACGGTATACTGTATAGGGTAATCCCACATGTTGCCGGGAGAGCGAAATGATGAGTCAGAAGGATCCTACGCAGGCGATTGTAGACCGATTGCGTCGAGTGGAGGGTCAATTGAGAGGCATCACCAAGATGATCACCGAGGATCGGGATTGTGAAACGGTGGTGGTGCAGATGTCGGCGGCCCGGGCGGCGCTGGAAGAGGCCGCCCGAAAATACGTCGGGCTTCATTTGCAAAGTTGTCTGGGTCGCGCCGGTGCCAATGCGACCGATATGAGTGAGATCGAGCGCGCGATTGAGCTGCTCACTCGTATCGGGTAAATGGTTTAAGCTCAGGATCGTCAATTTAACAAATCATCGCACAATAAGATGTGATGAGGAGGCTCGTGTGACGCCAAAAGAGCGTTGGAGGCGCACGTTCCAGCGTGAGCCGATTGATCGCGTGGCGCTGGATTACTGGGGAACACCGGAGATCACCACCCGGCTGAAGCTGCGGCTCAACTGCCGGGACGACCGCGAGCTGTGGGATAGGCTGGGAATCGATAAATCGGTAGGGATCGGGCCGGCGCTGCATGATCCTCTAGCCGATCAACGAAATGGCGCCGACGTCTGGGGAGTTCGATCGCGGGTCATCCGGTATGCGGATGGAGCGGGGGAGTACGCCGAGGTCTGCGAATCACCCCTCTCTTCAGCCGAAACCGTTTCCGATATTGAAAAGTTCCCCTGGCCCGATCCAGGTTGGTGGGATCACTCCTCCATCGAAAATCAGTGCGTCTCGCTCAACGATTATCCCATCATCGGCGGCACTTACGAACCGTTTTTGCTCTACTGCGCCATGCGGGGATTGGAACAGGGCATGGCCGACTTGGTTGCTGCTCCTGAGATGGTTGAGGCGGCCTTGGAGCGGATTTTTCACATTCACTATGTACTGATCGAGCGAACGCTGGCGGCGGCGAAGGGTGCCGTGGATTTTATCTACGTGGCGGAGGACCTGGGATCCCAAACCGGACCGCTGATGAGCTTGGATACCTTTCGGCGAATCCTGAAGCCGGGCATGGCTAAAATGATCGAGTTGGCGCACTCGCATGGGGCATGGGCGTTCCACCACGATGACGGCGGCATCCGCCCGCTGCTTCCGGATTTGATGGAAATCGGCATTGACCTCCTCAACCCGATTCAGTGGCGATGCGCCGGCATGGATCGCCGTGAGCTGAAACGGGATTATGGCGACCGGCTGGTATTTCACGGAGCGATGGACAACCAGCAGACGCTTCCTTTCGGCACCATTGAAGAGGTACGCCAGGAAGTTCGTGACAATATCCAGATCCTGGGTGAAAACGGTGGCTACATCCTGGCGCCCTGTCATAATTTGCAGGTGATCACCCCGCTTGAAAACATCATTGCCATGTACGAAGAGGCGCACCGGGTAGGCGGAAATTGATAGGACGAATGGGACGAATACCTAATCTGGTGATTTTTTCGATCTCGCTGCTGATTGCAGCCATAGCCATGGCGCCGGTTAATGCGGCATCCAACGCCGGCTACTTTCCGTCCGGATCCGCCGCGGCGGATCACGTCCGCGATGCGGTGTTGATCTACAACGGCAAAAGATACCAGGGCATAAAATGGACGCCGCAAAATCTCGATCCTTACGTTGCCTATTACAACCGCGATAACCGGCCGGTGAGCTGGTTCTTTGATACCTTTCTCTTTTTAGGGTTGACCAGCCAATCGGGTGATTCGCTCTGCCCTGGTTTTGGGAGCCACCCCAGCGATATCTCAGATTGGCGTTGGTATCTGGATAGCAAGCTGTCCGGCGGTGAAAACGATCTGG
>JAKBZR010000120.1 GCA_021842405.1 bacterium | reverse complement strand
TCACTCCCTGTCTGCCGCCAGGCAGGCAACTCTTTTCCCAATCCTGAGAGAGTGCTGGGGGTAGAGATTGCTTCGCTTCGCTCGCAATGACACCCTCCCCGCTTGCGGGGAGGGTTGGGGTGGGGGCGAACGAAAACCATTCCCGCAAACCTGAACTGTTACGCGCTTGACACGTTAACACACCTGCGATATACTAGAATTAGCCGCCGACATGCCCTCACTCCGTCGGCGCTCCAACGGATAAAGGAGGGTTTCTTGCTAATGGCAAACTTGCCCTGGAACGGACGCCAGCGCTTCGCTCATGCGCCGTCCAAAAATTGGATTGGGTTAACCGCAGGGTTGATCGCGCCAATTGCAATGGCACTCATTTCATTCGCGGCTTCGGCGCAAGCCAGCTCACTGATGTACCGCGGTGGACCAACTTTAGATGGATCTTCCAGCGGCAACATCTCGCTGCCGCTTTCAGTCCTTTGGAAATATACCAGCGACCCCACCCCCAACAACCCGTCCTCAGTTACGGTCTCGGGCGGTGTTGTTTACTACGGTTGCGGTAAGCGGATTTTTGCGGTTAAGGCCGACACCGGCGCCATGCTATGGAGGTATCCCACCGATGCTCCCATGAGCACCGTCATAAACGGGACACCCGCATTGGACGCCGGCACCCTGTTTATCGGTACCGAATCGGGTCGCCTGCTGGCACTGAACGCCGCCAATGGCAATGTGAATTGGGAGTACGATGTGAGCGGCGGCATCGGTGGATCGCCGATCGTGGACAACGGAGTGGTCTACTTTGGTTCCGGCAATGGTAAGCTCTATGCGGTGGATGCCAAAACGGGCAATCCGATGCCGGGCTGGAAAAGCGGATTCACGGCCGGCGATGAGATTTCCGGAGCGCCCGCCGTCGCCAACGGGTTTGTATACGCGATCTCGCTGGACCAGGTGCTGCACGCCATTTCAGCCACAACCGGATTGGAGCGGTGGTACATCCGGCTGCCGGCCAGTGTGCTGCATATTTCACCGGTGGTCAGCGGCGACCGGCTCTATTGCGCCTCCGGCAGCAACCTATACTGTTTCCTGGCTCAAAGCGGCGCTCGGCTTTGGATGGTCACGATGCCGGCCGATATCGCCAGCACCCCAACCATCAACAGCCATGGCCTCTATGTGGTGACAACGGATGATAAAGTTTACGCATTCGACCCAAGCCGCGGCAATCCGCTCTGGCATGCAGCGGCAAGTTTGCATTACGATACCAGCGCACCGGCTACCGTCTCAGGCCGACTTCTGTTCATGGGAACTGATCAGGGAGTCCTTTATGCCATTGATACCACAACCGGCCAGATAAAATGGAGCTATCTGATTAATCCATCGGCACTCAATGCGAACCAGGTGCCCACCTATGCCAGCATCGCGGCGCCGCCGGTTGTGAGTGACAATACGCTGTTTATCGTCTCCGATGACGGCACGCTTACCGCATTCACGAACTCAGCCAACTACTCATCTATGCCTCCGCGAATTAGTGACCTCATACCAGAGATGGGCACCGTGATTAACGGCACTCCACCCATTAAAATATCGGCCAAAATTGTGGATTACGGATCGGGCGTTGATCCCGAATCGGTGGTGCTCAGTCTGGACGGGCATGCGTTGCCGAAACGCCCCAGCGGGTTTAACAATCAAGACAAGCCGGGTTATCACTATGAAATGCTTACCGGCGTCATTAAATATGAAACGCCGGTCACTCAACCAATCCGGCCCTTAGCGGATGGGCGGCATATCATCACCGTGACGGCAAAGGATTGGGCTGGCAACAGCATTACGAAAAGCTGGTCATTCGTGGTGGACAATTCGTTGAGCAGGCAGGCACCGGAGCCGCAAAATCGGCGGAACCGCTATCCAGGATACCCCGGTTATCCGGGCGGCAGCGGCATGCCGGGTATGCCTAACCGGCGCTAAATCCGAGTCGGTTAGGGAATGCCGTTTAGTTAATCAATTACCGCAAACGATTGAACTGGAGCCGGCGCCGCTGGAGAAGCAGCCGGCTCCCTCTTAATAAACCGATGATACAGCCGAATATCTCACCCGAATCCACCATTGCCGCTTACCGGCTGGCAGCAGCCGGCCTGCCGGCCCGCATCTCCTCAGGCCTACTGCAGCAGGCGAAAGATCTGGTTGCGCTGCTCCAAAATCCGATGGAATACATCGGGTGTGCCGGCCTCACGGATCGAATGGCGGAGCGCTTGGCCGACCGATCGCTGGCGCCTGATGATCGCCATTTGAAATGGATGATTGCAAATCAGGTCCATCTCCTCTTCATCACCGAACCGGACTACCCGCGCAATTTGAAGGAGATTTCCGACCCACCGCCCGTTCTTTTTGTGCGCGGGAGGATTGATGAGAAGGACCGCTTTTCAGTGGCGGTGGTTGGCTCCCGCAACGCCTCCCCCTATGGGCGCTCGGTAACCGAGCGAATCGTAAAGGATCTCGCGGCAGCCGGATTAACCATCGTCAGCGGCGGCGCGATCGGCATTGATGCGATCGCCCATCGAGCGGCCCTGGCAGTGGAGGGACGGACGCTGGTGGTGCTCGGTTGCGGCCTCAATATCGCCTATCCTCAATCAAATACCGACATCTTCCAGCGGGTCGTGGATATGGATGCGGGAGCCCTCATCTCCGAATTTCCGCTCGACAGCGGCCCCGATGCGTGGCGGTTTCCAATGCGGAATCGAATTATCAGCGGATTATCGCAGGCCACTTTGGTCACCGAAGCGCCCCAGCAGAGCGGCTCATTAATTACGGCCGGTTTGGCGGCCGAGCAGGGACGCGAGGTGATGGCGGTGCCGGGCAACATTGATCGCGCGGGCGCGAAGGGATCGAATCAGCTCATTAAAGAGGGCGCAACCCTGGTGGAAAAGGCCGACGACGTGCTGCTGGCGCTGGGAATCATGCAATTAAAGCCGGCTCCTAACCCCGATTCCGCATCCAAACAGCCGCCATCCTCAAACTTGCCGGTGGGGCAGCGCCGCATATTGGAGTGCCTCTCACTGACCCCAAAACACATGGATGCGCTGGCGGTTGAGGCGCGTTTGAGCGGCGTTGAGGCGGCGGTGGAGCTGACACAACTGGAGCTGGCCGGCTTGGTGCGGCGGCTGCCCGGCAATACCTTCATCCGGGTGCTGTGAAGAACTGAGCCTGTTGCACAAAGTTGCGGCGTGAATTTGGATTTACGCCATACGGATGGCGTGCGTTGTCGGGCCGTATTTTCTTGTAAGAGTTCAGTTCTCTGGGCAATTTAAGCAGAAACCCCTCACTACCTGCTTACGCCAGGCAGGCAACTCTTTTCCCAATCCTGAGAGAGGACTGGTGAAGGAGATTGCTTCGCTTCGCTCGCAATGACACCCTCCCCGCTTGCGGGGAGGGCTGGGGTGGGGTCGAACGAAAATCACTCCCGCAAAACTGAACAGTTACCATGCAAATATATTTCTGCTATTATTTGAATAGTATTAAATCCTTCGCAGGAAGAATGAAGGCATCCCTATGAGACAAGAGTTCGGGGGAGCGTGGACGGAGGCGAAGCTTCAAGCGCTCGAGGATTATCTGAAAGCCTATATGACTATTATGAGAGGAAATCCAGGAGCTCAGAATTTCCGCACTATATATCTGGACGGATTTGCAGGATCGGGAAGACGGTACGCGGAAAGCGGAAACAGTATGCAAGGCTTTCTTGAAGGGTTTCAGGAGCCGGATACACTTGGTTTCTGCAAAGGTAGCGTGAGGCGCGCCTTGGAGACCGTCTTTTGTTCAGTACTCAAGACGCCGGTGATCTTGCGGAACACCAGGGGCATTCTTCTGTACAGATTATGCTTTGGTGTGAGCAACCCGAGGGGGAGGGTACCCGCGATCAGGATAGCGCAAGATATTGCGCGGAAATTCAACGATGGCAATTGACACTCGAATCGAGTGGACGGACTCAACTTGGAACCCCGTGACTGGCTGCACCAAAATCAGCGCGGGGTGTAAACATTGCTACGCCGAACGCCTGGCAATCCGCCTCCAGGCGATGGGCAGCCCGAACTACTCAAATGGGTTCCACCTGACTCTCCACGAGCACATGCTGGAGTTGCCCCTTTCCTGGAAAAAGCCGAGCATGATCTTCGTGAACAGCATGAGCGATCTCTTTCATGAAGACGTGCCCGAGCGGTTTATTCAGCGCACCTTCGACGTGATGCGGCGCGCATCTTGGCATACATTCCAGGTGCTTACGAAGCGTTCGGATCGTCTTCTCGAACTCGATTCTTATGTTGAGTGGCCGCCGAATGTCTGGATGGGTGTGAGTGTGGAAAACTCAAAATATACCGTCCGTATTGATCATTTGCGCCAAACCCATGCGCAGATATGGTTCCTTTCTCTGGAGCCGCTTCTTGGCCCAATGGATAATTTGAACTTGACTGGAATTCATTGGGTTATAGCGGGTGGTGAATCGGGGCCGAAGGCAAGGCCGATGAAGAAAGAATGGGTTTCCAGTATTCGGGATCAGTGTACGATCGCCGAAACACCCTTCTTTTTCAAGCAATGGGGTGGACTCAACAAGAAGCGCGCCGGCAGACTGCTGGAGGGCCGTACCTGGGATGAGCGGCCGAAACCGGTTAACAAATTATTGACACCCCTTTTCGATTGATGCGCCACCTGAGCACCGCAACATCTTAATCCAGCTTAGAGAGAAAACGGTTTTATTGCGCCGTTGTCGGAACTCCCATTTTATAGAGCGCCTGCTGTGCAACGTAGCGGGTGTCCGGGTTGGATGCGCGCGCCAGCTTTTGTAGAGTCGGTTTGGCTTCGGCGATGCCCAAGTTGCCCAGCACGACCGCCGCCCACCGCTGGTCGGCTGAGTTTTGGGCCGCTTTTTCTATCAGCGGCAATACTGGAGCACCCATTTTACTGAGCGCGGTCGAGCAGTAGTAAGCGGTCAACTTGTTGTCGCCAAAGCCTTTGATTAGGGCGGGAGCGGCCGGCAACCCAATCCGCCCCAACGATTGTGAGGCGGCCGAGGCCACCGTGCCGCTTGGGTCTTTCAATGCATTCATCAAGGCGGGGATCGCGGCCGCATTATTGGGCTGGCCTAGAGCGCGCGCCGCCGCCTCACGAACATCCTTCACCGGATCCTTCAATGCGGTTTCGAGCGCTCCGTTCAATCTCGGAGAGCCGATCGCCCCGAATATTGAGCAGACCTCTTTACGGATAATGGGGCTGTTGCTCTTTATCGTCTGCATCAGGTCTGGCACCGCCGGCATACCGATCCGGGCCAGCGCACCCTGCGCCGCGATACGCAGCTTCAGATCAAAATCGTCAAGGGCGCGAATCAGGGTAGCAATCGCGGTGGGCGTTCCAATGCGGCCCAGTCCGGTCGCCGCTTCGATACGCGCTTCGTTATCGGCATTGGGGTCATTGATGGCCTGAATGAGAGTCGCCTGACCGGCTATATTGCCGATTAAAGCGATTGCTTCGATGGCCACCCGGCGCACCTGCGGAGTATCGGTTTGAGAGAGCGTAATCAACTCTGGGATGGCGGCTGGATTTTTGGTCTTGCCCAGCGCCGAAGCGGCGCCCGCGCGCACGTCGGGGTCGGAATCTTTGAGCAGGGTGCTCAACTGCGCCAGCGTATCGGGACGAGGCCCGAATGAGCCGAGCACATCGCCGGCGCTCGATCGAGCCCCGGCGCTTGATTTTATCTGCGCCACCACTTGTGTGATCAGGTTGGGTTGCGGACCGATGACCTCCATCGCCTTGACCGTTCCGCGCTGAACATTGATGTCACCATCACCCAATCCACCGGCCAGTTGGCTGATGTTGCTATCCGATTTATCACCGATTGCGATGAGGGCCTGCACCGCTCGATCATGAACCGTCTTGCTGATGTCTTTGAGCATGGCCAGAAGCTGCTTGATCGCATCGGCGTTGCCGAGGAGCTGGAGCGCGCCGACCGCCTTCAAGCGCACGTGCACCGAATCGCCGGTAATCGCATCGGCAAACTGCTCTGAAACCAGCAGGTTTTTTGCGGCCGCAATTCGCTGGGCCGGCGTACCGGAGACCATGTCGTTCACCATCGCCTGGATATGTCGGGTATGATTGATCGCCAGGCCAACGACAAATATCACGACCAGCGCAAAGATTCCGTAATTGATGAGCTTTCGTCGGTCCATCGCTGCTCCCACGTATTGGATTTTTCGGCTAAATCGTTAATTCGTCATTCACCCGCCAATTTCCTGCCCCCACTCGGCAGGTGGATGAGCGGCCTCCCGATCACCTGCAATCATTTTACCGGCGCGCCGCCTCTCATTGTACTTTGAACTCAATCTGCACCGGTACCATGCATACGGTTGGATTGCCTCCCAGCGTTGCCGGCTGAAATTTCCAGGTCTGAATGGCTTTAAGGGCCGCCCGATCCAATCGGCGAATACCGGTGGAGCGGGTCATCGTCACTGTAAAGCCGCCATCGGCCTCCACCATCACCTCTGCTTGAAAGACGACGTCCAGCCGTGTCGTGCGCAAGTCGCTTGGAATGGCGGGCTGGTCATCTGAAACCAGCGATGCCGGCACAAAGACCGGCGCCGGCGCCGGAGGCTGATAGGCGGTGAGCGGGGCTGTCTTTTGCGCGACGACCGCCGGCTGGCTCGACTTAGCGACCGACTTTGCCGCGATCAGCGGCGGAGCGGATGGCTTTGCGGCGACCACCTTCGGCCCACCGGCCGGCTTTCCGGGTGGAACGACCGGCGCTACACCGGTTTGTCTGGCGACGCCGGGAGCAACGACGGATTGCCCAGTTCCGCCCGAGCTGCCGGTTGAAGCGACCACTTTGGGCGGCGGAGGTCCGCTGGGCTTATGTGAAACCGGATGGGCCGCCTGTGATTTTGTATGGCTCACCTTGTGTACCGTTTTGTGAGCCGGCGCTTTGGCCGTTTTAGGGCGCGGCGGCGCCTTGGGCGGCGGCATGTTGATGAGCTTTGCTACCATTAGATGCTGCTGAATACGCTTCAGCTCGCCCGTCTTGGCTAAAATAAATAAAATCGGAATGTGCGCAAGCGCCGATATGATGAGTATCCGCATTAAAAGCGGATTTCGTTTATGCCTTCTTCTCATAACCGCCTCCTTCGATTAAGTGGAAGCTCGTACCCTAAATCTTACTTTGCAGTAGCGATGGCAAACTCAACGATGCCCGCCTCCCTCGCCTGATTCATTGCAGCGACCACCACTCCGTGCAGCACCATCTGATCGGCATTTAAAATTAGCAGCGATTTCGGGCCGGCATGAGCGTTTTTCAGAGCGGTGGTTTCAGTATCCAATGTGATCGGTGTAGTGTTGAGATAGAACTGGTCGTTTCGGGTGATGGTGAGCGTCAGATTTTCAGCCTGATGCGGCTGTGAAGTCGAAGCTTTCGGTAGGTTGACCGGCAATCCAAGCTGCACCGCCATCGCCAGCGATGCGACAATAAAACAGACCAGCAAAAACATCATCGTGTCAATCATGGGGACGATTATGATTTCCGCCTCCTCTTCCCGGCGATTTCGTCGTCGGCTTCTTATCATTTCCGCCTCCTTAGTTCACCCGATCGGTTACGAAATTAACGAGCTCCGTGCTGTAAAACTCCAGGTCATCTGCAAACTTATGGGCGAGGTGCGTGAAGTAGTTGTAACAGATCACCGCGATGACGGCCAAGGTGATGCCGGTGGCGGTGGAAATGAGCGCCTCCGCCACGCCACTCAAAACCGCCCCCGGCGACGATAATCCGTTTACCGAAACCGAGCGAAATGAGGCCATAATGCCGGAAATCGTGCCCAGCAGCCCCAGAAGGGGCGATATGGTCACAATGGTTCTCAACACCATCAAGTTGGATTCCAGCACCGGTATTTCGTTGTCCGCTTCCTGAACCATCGCCATTTCCAACGCTTGGTGATCCCGATTTACGTTTTTCAATCCGCGCGCCAAGACACGACTAATCGGCCGGTTTAGCTTCTCGCATAATTGGATCGCCTCCGATGGGTCATCCGATTTATAGAGCGTCTTCAGCTCCTCCAACAGTTCGTCACCATCCATCGAAGCGCGGCGAAAGGCGACGAATCGCTCGATTACTGTCGCCAGCAGCACGATCGAGCAAAGAATCAGCGGATACATCATAAACCCGCCCTTATGGATAAAGGTCAATATATCTCCCATTTGATACCTCTTTCATTCCTTTTCGTTAAAAGCATTCGAACCCTTCAAAATTTCAAATCGGCCGCTAAAAGTATCCGGCGGCCTTGCTGAAATCGAGTGCCGCTGAAACCGGATTGGAAATTGATGACGCTGCGGTCATCAAACACATTGTCAATATTCAGCGATAAACCACCCCGATCATGCCCGAACAGATTGGAGCCGGAATTCAGTTGAAAGTTTGTAATCGTGCGGGCGATGCGTGGGCCGTTGGGAAAAACTACGCTGCTGGCCAAGCCGCTGTTATAGGTCACGTCAATGGAAGCGGTGAGGCCGCGCTTGGTGGTGTAGGCCAGGCCCATCCCGATTGTGTTTCGCTGATCGTGGTCATTGTAATTCGGAGCGGGGGCGCCGGTGTTGTCCACTCCATTCGGTTTGG
>JAKBZR010000025.1 GCA_021842405.1 bacterium | reverse complement strand
CCAAAGTCTTTCGCTGGAAAAAGGACGCTGATACGATATTGGCCAAAGTAGGCCGCGCCAGGCAAGCATTATGTAAAGAACCGTCATGTGCACTACACTAGAATATCTTCCGCCAGCACTCGTCCAGCCGCATCTTCCAGTAAAACCGTTTCGCTATCCAGCGGCTGAAATCGCGCCAACACCCGGTTTAGCGCTTCGTCAAAGCTCAGCATCACGCTTTAGCCAATTATCGTTTCTGTAAAAAATTCATCAAATTAGTCGCTCTCACCGCCGACCGTCAGATCCGTAACTTTTAAGGTGGGGCTGGCAATGGCCGATTCGAACACCAGATCGCTGGCCACCTCCTCGATGTTCATCAACAATTCCCGCAGATTGCCGGCCACCGTTCCCTCTTCCACCGGATAGGTGAGCTCACCGTTTTCAATCCACATCCCGTTCACGCCAAACGAAAAATCGCCGGTGACCGGATTACTGCCGGCGCTCATCGCTCCGGTAACGTACAACCCGCTGGAAATCCCGGCAATCAGGTCTTCCGGTGATCGCTTTCCCGGATGAAGATACAGGTTAAACGGCCCGATTCCGGGAGGACTCCCATATCCGCGCCGGGCGTTGCCGGTAGTTTGTGCGCCCGCCTTTCTGGCCGTTTGCGCGTCGTATAAAAAGAGCCGCAGCTCCCCGCTTTGAATGATCCGATTGCATCGGGTTGGCAATCCTTCACCATCAAATGGCGCCGATCCGGGTGCCTTCAAAACGGTCCCGTCATCGTCAACGGTCACGCAATCGGAGGCAATTTTCTTCCCCAAGCAATCCTTTAAAAATGACATCCCCTTGTAGACCATGTCACCGTTCACTGCCGAGGCGAGGTCAGAGAGGAAATAGGCTGCCACCCTGCGATCAAAGATCACCGGCACGCGGGCAGTCGGTGGGCGCTTGCCGCCCAGACGTCGCAGTGCACGACGGCCTGCCATCTGCCCCACCTCTTCCGGAGAACGCAAATTGTTCCGAAAATGGCTGAATGAAAAATCAAAATCGGTCTGCTTCTGACCGTCCTCTTCCGCGACCGGCTGGGCATAGATTGCGCAGCTTGATGCGACAAAACTGGCGCACAGGCCATTCGAATTGGCCAGCACCACTCGATGGGTTTCCGGAATGTATCCGTTTCCTTCACTGTTTCGGATTCGATCGTGATCCACCCCGCTCGCTGCGCTCTCACAACGTCGCGCTAATTCAACGGCTTCGTCGGCGCCGATCTCGCTGATGGTTGGATCATAAATTTGCAAATCGGGAATTGAGCCGACAATGTGCGTCTCCGGCAGGCCATTTTCGGAGCGCTCATCCGCCTCGCGCGCCAGATCGGCAGCCGCACGCACCAGAGCTTGCAAGCTCGCTGGAGAGAAATCGGTAGTCGAGCCGAAACCCATTCGTTTACCAAAGTAGACTCGAACCCCTAGACCTTTAGAGCGCGACTGGGTCAGCTTCTCGATCTCACCGGAACGAACTTCCGCCGTCAATTCAGAACCGGTGACTAAATAGACATCCGATTGGTCGGCGCCCCATTTCAGCGCATCCGCCACCACCGTTTGTGCGATTTCGGTATAGTCCACCTCTCTCTCCTTTCCTACCATTGCTCAGTTACTTTATAATTTGAGGCAGCTCGGCCAATTTACGGATCACGGTTGGGAACTCCGGATCGCCTGCCCTCGGAGAGGTCAAAGCTTGCACGACCCGGGCGCCAGCCTCCTCCGCCCAATCCAGCGCGGCGGGCGAATCATCCACCACCACGCTCTCCTCCGCCCGGCAGCCTACCGCATCAAAGATCCGCCGATAGTACTCCACGCTCTCCTTTGCGCAATCCACCAGGTCGGGCCCAAATTTGCTCTCAGTATAGCTTTCCAGACCGGCGCCCATCAGTGCGGCCAGCAGATAATCGGAATCCCACGCCGAAGCGATTTGGGTTCTCGCTCCCGCTTCGAACAGGCTCTGCAAACATTCCATCGCACCCTGTAAGGCGGCGTTTGTCTGAATTAACGCGTCGAACTGCAGCCGCTTGGCCAGCTCGGAAGGCGGCACCCCGGAGGGCATTGCGATCCCGCCATCCTCGAAAACCGTCTCCACGATCCTCGCCCGCTCTTTTTCGAGCCATGTATTGAATGGGGCCAACGGCTCCTTCTCAAAGAGCTCAACGTAACGGTTATGCGATTCGGATAAAGCCCGGTCAACCACTGGCTCCATCTGCTTCCCATCCACCCCATAATCCTGTCTTAACAACTGACCTACCGCCGCGATGTATTGGGAACGCAGCTCTATCTGATCAATTAGCGTATCATCGAAATCAATAAAGACGAAGATTTCCGCCATTTTCCCTCCTCAGCCGAGAAACACCCTTCCGCCATCCCAACTTTCACTTCACGCCCGCTACCGCTCTCTACGGATTACGCCCGCACTTTAGATTCTCATAGGAATGATCATTTGGTTCATTGCACAACCGAATATTCTATTTAATCCTTGCTATCCGAACCATCCACCGTGATGCTTCCCAGCAGCATCTTCTCCCATGTCGCCATTACCACCTGAAATTCGCTCTCGGCAAAAACGTGCGGCTCCAGGCCGCGTAATCTGATGGTTTCCCATACGATCTCATAGGCTCTGGGGCGTGGTTCGCCGGCGTAAACCACCAAAAGGTCTATGTCGCTGGCGGCTGTCTGCTTACCCTTGGCGTATGAGCCGAAAAGAACCGCACGAGTAACCGGCAGTTTCTCTCGTAGTGCGACAATCCGCTGTTTAAGCAGCGCGACTAGCTCCTCACGGCTAAAGTGAGGATAGAATATCTTGACAGAAGAGGAGTATCTGTCCGGCATCAGAAACCAGCCTTTCCGCCTCCTTTTTCGTATACCGGCGGCTTGGGGAACCCGTTGGATGAGCATCCGGGTAGCGTGCTGGGATATAGGCCTTATCCAGCTCAAATGCCGCTTCCTTCAGTTCAACCGGTGCAGGATGAAACATCAACTCCTCCAAAAGGTCGGCCACCGAATATCCCCACGCCTCGATGCCTATTTTGGGGAGAGCTGCTTTTACCGCCTTCTCAGCCGCCTGCTGGGCGGAAAAACAAGCCCAATCATAAAATTTTTGCTCTATATCTCCCTTTGCGTGAAGCAAATCCCACTGAGCTTGCTCCATCCAGTCTCGGCTTCGTTCCACTCCAAACCCTCCTCGTCCACGATGAAAGCAAGGCCGCGTTCTTTGCGTCAGGCATGAAGGAGGCGCCACCAAGTTCCCGTTACTTGCACCCTCCGGCATTTTGTTCATCCACCGTCTGCTCAAATGCAGCGCGGGTCGGCTGGTCGTACACGCATACCCGCACCGCCTTTACGGTCCCGGCCTCCGATTGCTCAAGAAACCGGCAAACCGTGCTCCAGATAATGCGGGCGCAGCGCTCTTTTGGAAATCCAAAAATGCCGCTGCTGATCGCCGGCAGCGATATACGGGTGAGTTGGTGCTCAACTGCCAGGCGCAACGAATTCTCGACCGCATTTTTCAGCTTTTCGTCTTCGTCACCCTCGCCCCATTGCGGCCCAACCGCGTGTATCACGTACCGAGCCTTCAGCTTTCCGCCGGTTGTAATGGCCGCTTCTCCCACCGGTACATAGCCGATCCGATCGCTTTCCTCCTGAATGATGGATCCGCCCTTTCTCACAATGGCCGCCGCCACTCCACCCCCATGGGCCAATCGCGAGTTGGCGGCATTGACAATTGCATCCACCGCTTCCTCGGTCAAATCGCCCCAAACGAGTTGGACGGCTCGATCTTCACCGAATTGGCGCTCGGCCAGCACATCCGCCATTGCGTTCCTCCCTGCTCACATCATCGGCGTGGCGCCACGCAGGCCGGTTCCACCAACCACCATCTCAGAAACCAGAATCATCGGCATGCCAACGCCTACCGGGACGCTCTGCCCGTTCTTGCCGCAGGTGCCGATCCCCGGATCAAGCGCCCAATTAGCGCCGATCTTAACCACTTTCGCCAAGCAGTCCGGCCCGTTCCCGATCAGGGTCGCATTTTTAACCGGGCGACCGATTTTCCCCTCCTCGATCAGATACCCTTCCGTCACTGAAAATACGAAGTTCCCGTTCGATATATCCACCTGTCCCCCGCTGATGCCTTTGGCGTAAAAGCCGCTTTTCACCGAGCCGATAATCTCATCCGGGTTGTACTCGCCGGGTTCCAGGAATGTATTGGTCATTCTGGGCATGGGAACGTGCTCATAGCTTTCCCGCCTACCGTTGCCGGTGCAGGAAAGGCCCATAAGCTGAGCATTGAGTCGGTCCGTCATATATCCACGCAACACGCCCCGCTCGATCAGTACCTTCCGCTGCCCGCGCGCACCCTCATCATCCATGTTAATGGAGCCACGTTTATTCGCCAGCGTTGCATCGTCCACCACTGTGCAGCACTCGCTCGCCACCTTCTGCCCAATCCGATTTGAGTAGATCGAGGTGCCCTTCCGGTTGAAATCAGCCTCCAGGCCGTGACCAACCGCTTCATGCAGCCAAACGCCGCCCCAGCCTCCTTCGATAACGACCGGCATCGCTCCGGCCGGCGCATCCGCCGCACCAATCTGGACAATTGCCTGGCGAGCCGCTTCGGCCGCGATGCTTTCAGGCATCACGGTGTCAAAATACTCCATTCCGAGCCGGCCGCCTCCACCGGAAAACCCCATCTGCGTTTCCTTGCCGTCGGAGGCCACCGCTACCACAAACATGCGCACCATGTTTTGGTGATCGTGAAGCAACAAACCCTCTGAGTTGGCGATGAGAACCTCCTTTTTGGAATCGAAGTAGTGAGCTTGGACTTGAAGGATGCGGGGGTCATGCTGATGAGCCGCTTCATTGGCCCGGCGAACCAGGGACACCTTATCGCTCATAGGCGCCAGGTCGTAATCCCTCTCAATAGTTGAAAACGAGGGTACGGACTGCGCCTTCAAGCTCACCCGGGCGTCGGAGCTTGCATGGGCAATCGAGGCGGCTACTTTTGCCGTATTGATTAAGGCATCCGGGCTGAGATCGTCGCTGTAGCCGTATCCCTGTTGCTGCCCCACGATCACTCGGATGCCAACCCCGATCCTTCGCCGGGTTTCCGCACTCTTTATTCGGTCTTCATCCAGTGGGATTGCAGTGCTGACCGCTCTCTCACAAAAAACCTCCGCGAAGTCGCCGCCTCGCTCCAGAGCAACCGACAACAATCGCTCCAACCGCTTTGCATCAACGAGCTCTGCCAATGAGTCGGATAGCTCGTTTCGTTCAACCTGAATTCCCATTACTCCTCCCTTCCTTTCGTTCGGCTAAGGAGATTTTTTCAATGAATTATAGCACCCGGCTAACTCATGCGGCTACACAATCCGCGCAGGGCGGCAAATCTTTCACGCACTAAATGATTCCGGAACGACCAACCAGGCGATCCTTTAACGTTTACGGATCGAATTTCCCGAAGCCATTGAATCGCATCGAGACATACCTGATTGACAGAATGAGTTCAGTTCTCTGGGTGACTTAGGTAGCAGGCTCTTACCCTCACCGCAATTATCAACTCCCTCCCCCCTCGTGGGGGAGGGTTGGGGTGGGGGGCGACAAATGCTGCTATAAACCTTCCCAGAAGATTGAACTCATTCTGAACTCATTCGATTGACACCCATATAGCCCCTGCGCTATAATCGCAGTCATCAGGAGCGATGTCCGAGTTGGTCTAAGGAGCACGACTGGAAATCGTGTAGCGGGGCAATACCCTGCTCGTGGGTTCGAATCCCACTCGCTCCGCCACTTGCCGATTTGATGAAGTTGAAACGAGTTGTCAGCCGGCTACCGAATACAACGATATATTAGGACACGCCATTAATTGAAACGATCTTCCTTCTGGAAAATTGCCTGTATGATCGCGCTGTTGCCATTTCTCTATCTGGGAACCGCCAGTGCGACCTACTTTTATCAATACCATAAGCTCGGTGATGAGCGTGGCCTCCCCATGCCGCCTCCTTTCCCAGCCCTACATAAGGGCCAACGCATCCTTATTTTTGCTCCCCACTGCGATGATGAAACCCTGGGTTGTGCGGGCCTTATGCAGCAGGCGGTGCAGCTTGGGATACCGGTGTCGGTGGTGATAATTACCAATGGAGACGGTTTTCGCGTGGGGGTTGAGAGGGAGTTTCGAAAGCTCCACGTTAATCGGAAGGATTTCATCCGCTTTGCCGCGATCCGCCAACACGAATCGCTGACCGCCCTCGAATCGTTGGGCGTCAAACCTCAAAATATCCTGTTTTTGGGATATCCGGATCAAGGTCTTTGGGCGATCTGGAACAACCACTGGTCAAACAGCAACCCCTTTACCTCGCCCTATACGAAAAGCGACCGCTGCCCCTACCCAGTTGCATTTGAGGATAATGTGCCCTATAGCGGAGCTTCGGTGCTGAGTGAAATTAAAAGCGTGCTGAAGGATAAGCGGCCAACCGATGTCTTTGTTACTCATCCGTCCGATGATCACCCCGATCATGCCGCGGCGGCCGCATTTGTAACCCTTGCCATGCAGCAGCTTGCCAGAAACAGCTCTTATTTTAAAAAGACCTGTCTGTACTACTACTTAATTCACCGTGGCGACTGGCCGCTGCCTCAAGGATTAAGGCCAAACCACTATCTGGTTCCACCGGTTGAGATGGATAATCTGGATACCCACTGGTACACGCTTCCCCTAACGCACCGGGAAATTATCGTGAAACGCCGAGCTATCGCCGACTATCGCAGCCAGACCACCGTGATGGCGCGCTTTCTCTACTCTTTCGATCGTCGAAATGAGCTTTTCGGAACGATAACGCCCAAAACCGCGTTTCAGTGCACCGACAACAGCATGCTTCGTGCGGTGAGCAATCAAGCCTGGCTGGATATAAAACCGGTTGCGCTCGACCCGGTTAACGATACTCTCATCCGTGATTTTCAGCCCGGTGGCGATCTGAAGTCGGTTTACGCGGCAACCGACCGCAAGAACCTCTACCTACGCGTGGACACGGCCGCTACCATTTCAAAAAGGATTCGGTTTCACATTTTCATTCGATACTTTGGCTCCGCAAGCCGGCAAACGAGCGGTGGAACTCTCAATCTGTTTATCAATCCTCCTCATGACTGCCGACCGGCAGTGGATACCTGTGATACAAACAAAAACCGGCTCGAGGTTACGATACCGCTGTCTCGCCTCGGTTATGCGCGAGAGATCGCCCTTTCAGTTGATACCAGCACCGCCGGCATCCATATCGATACGATCGGCGTCCGATTTATCTACCTTCACCGCTCATCCCATCATCTGGCCTCACAAATTGCGCAATTACATTGAGTGAGCTCTTCTTTCTAGAAGTTAAGCGACTTGTTTATCCGGCAATGTAATAATGTATAGGTTCTGCATATTCCGAACTGCGTTTGAAATCCACAAGCGGGAGCAGCGAGGCTGGGGTGGGGGCGAACGAAAATCATTCCCACAAAACTGAGATATTACAACCCAGCAGGAAACAGGCAGGCAATTGTCGTATACTGAAAATATAAATATTAAGAGCGTTTTAACGGATTTGATCCAGCAGACAGCAAAGAGAGGAGAACATTGAATTGAAAATCTGCAGAGCGCATCTGTTGCTGATGCTCGCCGGTGTAACACTGACCCTTGCCAAAGCTGCACTCGCCCAAGAGCCAGGCGGCACGGCTCGACCGGAAACTGACCGGCTGGTGAATCTGGATACTCCCTACATTCCACCCAAAGGTTTGGCGTCCTATCACTTTGATTTAAGGCCATTCGGTTCACTGGAGGACAACTTTTACGGATCTATCGAGGCCGATTATGCCTTCCGCCAAAACCTCGGCTTGATATTTCGAGCAACCATGGGTGGAACTAAGAATCTGGTGAATACCGGCTTTGCCTCGATCCGTCATGGCGGCAACGAATTCGAATTTCTTGCCAAATTTCGACCGATGCACACAACCAATATAGCGGCCGAAATCGGTTTAACGATCGCCGACACGCCCGCTCAAAAGGACGTCTTTTTCAGTGGACAGCTCCCCATGGAGCACCCATTGGGCCACCGTCTTACCCTATATCTAGTCCCGAAAGCGGTGCTGATTAAAGACAACGCCCTGGTTGGATTGGGCGGTGGATTACACGTTCGGGTCACCAATCAGATCGCACTGGTGGGCGATGTCACCGGCATACTGGCCGGAGACAACACCCGCAACGCCTTTACGGGTAATCGAGAGAGCGCTGAAGTGTGGGGGGTAGCGATCCGTTACACACCGAACCCGCTGAACTATAGCTTTACAATGGATCTCGGTGTCACCAATGGACTCGGTTCCACCACTGGCTTCAGCATGACGCCGGGGTTGGGGGGAAGCTCCGCGTTTTACTTTGGCGCCACATTTCGGCGCTAACGGGACAGGAATTGCTTAAAGAAGGAGAATCAGACAATGAGAGTAAGCCGCATTTACCAACTCGTAGCGATCGCCCTGTTAATTGCAGCAGCCGGCTGCGGCTCCGATAACACTTTCACCTCAACAAAACTATCGGTCGGAACCAATCACTTTTCGATCAGTGCCAGCCCTTCCTCCCAAGCCTTCACGAATCGCACAACCATGACGGTTATAGTGACCGTAACCGGCACACCGGGTTATACCGGAACCATTCAGTTGAATGCAACCGGATCGAGCTGGCCGGTCAGCTTCTCTAGCCCATCAGTGGCACCCGGTTCCTCATCGGTAAACAGCACATTGACCATTAATACCGTGGAATCGATGCCACCCACATCTCCCGTTACCATTACGATTAACGGGACCGATACCGTGACCAACGAATCGCACAGCGTGTCGGTAACGATCACACCACCGATAGCCGTTTGAATTAACGGCTGGTTGACTTAAGCCGGGCGATTTCGATACCTTGCTCATTTGCCGAAATGGCCCGGCTTTCTTGCCAATTGCTAGGCGGCGGCAGCCAAGCTGCCCACCATCTCTTCGGCTCCGCTGAACTTCGCTTGAATATCCCGAATAAGCCAATCGAAATCCTGCTCCGAAAATCCCAGCCAATCATAGACCGGTTTTGACATCCGGCTGTTGTGCACCAGGCAGCTTATTCCAGCACCGATTTGCCATGCAACCCAATCCGCGCAGTGAATGACGGCTGCCGACCTGAAATATTCGCTCTGCGGGTCGGGGCGACTATGCTGTCCGATAGCGGTGGCCAGTGAAGCCGGAAAATTCCAGTGCTCAGCGATTGACTGGCCGATCTGCATATGATCCATCCCTAATATCGCCTGTTCAGCCTCCTCGATGGAAATAGAGGCCCGTTGCGCTTCACCCAACAAGATGGCATATTGCACCGGCAACTGAGTGTCCAGATAGAGCAGTCCCATGTCGTGCAGAAGGCCGGCGATGAAGACCTCCTCAATGACGCTTCGTGCTTTGGGCAGCTTCCGTTTAGCCGTCACACTGGCCGCAACAGCGGTAGCCACTGCGTGTCGCCAGAACTCATAGCGCTTTACTCCGTACTCACTCCCCTGTGCCAGCGCTCCGAAGGCGGAGATGCCCATCACCAGGTTTCGCACCGTATTGAAGCCTAATATGACGACTGCGTGAGTTACCGTGCTGACCCGGCGCGGAAAACCGTAGTAAGATGAATTTACAATCCGGAGAATTTTTGCGGCCAAGGCCTGATCCATTGAAATGAGTCGGTTTAAATCCTCAGCGGTGGTGCTCGGATCATTCACGGTCAAGATAATTCGATTGACCACGGCCGGGAGCGGTGGCAAGTCAGATAACTTTTTTTGGAGGGTCTCTTGCAATAAATCGCGATCAATCTGAGTAAATTGTGCGCTCTGCGCCATCCCTGTCATCCTCTCTTGTATTGATAAATATTATCGGCAATTTGAAACAAATCCAGTACCAGCCCAACCCTGCCGCATTCCAGCAGCGTCACCCCTGAAATAAAGGGAACCTCGTCGGCCAAACCGCTTAATTTTTTCAGCACGATCTCCTGCTCCCCGATCAGGCTATCAACCGCCAGCGCAAATCGGCGCCTGTCCTGATTTACGATCACGATCTGGACATCATCCTCATCACTTTGCGACCGACCGTTTTTTAATCCCAACAAATTACGCAACCAGAAAACCGGTACATTACTCCCTTGATATCTCATCAATGGTTGACCTTGAAGGTTTTCCAGCGAGGTGGTCGGCACCCGGGTAGCCGCTTCGATGAAGGCCAGCGGTAATATGCACTGGATATCATCCACCAAAACCAGGGCGCCACGCACAATTGCCAGTGTAAGCGGTAGCTTTAATCGAAAAACAACGCCCTGACCCTCTATGGATTTCACCTCGATCTCAGCGCCCATCTTCTGAAGGTTGTATCGAGCGACATCAAGCCCAACCCCTCGTCCTGAAACGCTGGTTGGGATTGTGGAGGTCGTGATTCCGGGCAGGAATATCAGTTGATTAGCCTTATCGTCGCTGAGCTGCGCCAGTTCGTCCTCGGTGATAAAGCCTTTTTTTATCGCCGACCTCTTCAATTTTTCGGTATCCAACCCGCGGCCGTCATCGCTGATTTCAATGATGACCCGGTTTCCGGCATGCCAGGCTTTGAGCGTGATGCGGCCGTTTTCACGTTTGCCCGAACGCGCGCGCTCCTCCGGCGTTTCGATACCGTGATCCACACTATTGCGAATCATTTGCGTGAGGGGATCTACAATCAACTCAGCGACCGAGCGGTCTATTTCCGTCTCCTCACCGCGAACCTCAAGCTCAACCTTTTTGCCGAGTTTCTGCGCCAGTTCGAAAGTGATTCGCGGGAACCGGTTGAATACCCGATCAAGCGGTAACAGACGTGCTTGTAAAACCTCATATTGCATCTCTTCGGAGGTGCGTGCAAGATGGTCGGTTAAGGATTCAAGTCGCTCGACTGCCTCCGAGCTGACCATTTCCCGTTTCAATTGAGCGGCAATCAGGTTGAAGTCGGCGCGTTCAACGAGCAGCTCTCCCACCAGATTCATCACTCGATCCAACCGCCTCACATCAATGCGAACGGTCGCCGGTTCAGCGGAGGCGCTCTGGTTTGACCATCTCTGCCTTTCATAATCCTCGGTCAATAACGATGGAGGATCGTTTTCCGCACCGGGTTGATCGCGATGGTTGGCCTCAGCCGACTTTGATGGTTTATCCGGAGATTCAGCCAGAGCGCGAAGGTAACCGACGAACCGGCCCACATCAGTTGTGCAGTTGCCGCTCGCGGCGATCTCTTGGCCAAGCCCTCGAATAAGGTCAACCCCACTCAGCAGCGCTTCGACAAGGTACTGCGTTACCTTAATGCGCCCATTTCTCAGCCCATCGAATAGGTCCTCCATCGCGTGGGCGACTCCACCCAAGGATTGAAATCCCAACGCCTGAGCGGCCCCCTTCAATGAATGAGCGGATCGGAACAGCGAAGCAATGAGATCATCGGTTTGGTGATCGCTGATTTGGATGATATCGCGCTCCATTGACGAGACGTGCTCCGCCATCTCCTCCAATACGGCTGCCGTATAGCGGGATTTTGATGAATTTGACAATCTTTTTTCCGATCGGAGGCAAAGTGAATGCTGTCGAGTTATTCTAATTTTGGTCCGGCGCCAGCGCCTTCAACAATCATATTGGGTGTGTTGACCGGGTGTTCGGGATGGGATTGGAAATAATGCACTGCTTTTGCCGTCAACAATTGATCCGCGTTCAGCCGGATTACAAGCCCATCTCCGTAAATGCTGATTCCTTCGACGGAACCATCGAACTGATCGGCGCTAGGGAGCAACTTTTCCGGCTCGGCCACTTCATCGAGTGAGCAAACTTCGATCACTTCATCCACCAATAAGCCGACCATCCCTTTTTCACTGGCGAGAATGATCACGTGCTTGGCTTGATTGATGATTGAGGTCGAAAGTTGAAGACACCGGCCAGCGTCGAACAATGGCAGGATATTGCCGCGAAGATTAATTAAGCCCACCAGCCCTCCGGAAGTTCCGGGCAACGCGGTAACTTTCGGTACCCGAATGATCTCTTGAACGCTCTCGATCCCGATCGCGTAGCGTTGATCCCCGATTTTGAAGACGGCGTGCTGGCGTTCGTCCGATTCGTGAGTTGACACCGGCTTACTTCTCCCCTCGCTTTGGCTTGTTCACCCATCATATTGTTGGAGTTTTGCGGCCAAACTAGAGAAGAATTTATTTACTGGGGGAGGCAGTAAAAAAGGGAGTGTACTGTATTGTATCCACAGCCACCCCCTTTAGCATGCCGCACGGTGTATGAATTTACGCAGGCGGAGCCGCTACGACTTCCAAATAGACCTTTTTCTTCTCTTTCATTGCGCTGGCTTTGGCCAGGACCCGCATCGCGTTAGCAATCCGGCCCTGTTTGCCGATTGCTTTCCCCAAATCTTCCGGAGCGACATATACCCGGTAGGTTGTTGCGACTTCGCTAGGCACTTCATCTACCTGCACTTGTTCAGGCATGTCGACGACTGCCTGAACCAACTGTTCAATAAATTCCTTCATCCTGCATCCTCCACAAGGCCACGTTGAGATTGATTCAATCGCAGTACACTTAATAATATCCAGTGCGCCGCGTTGCTACCCGCAGCGAGTCATCGGCTCATACCGCTGTCCTTCATTGGCAACTTCGTCCGCGACTCACTCTCTTATATAACGTGCCAAATCAGTCGGATGTTCCCGAATTCAACTGGAAATTCAATAAATCGCCTAAAATTATCCGCCGGTCCCTATGTGCCAATATAGAGTGAGACACTTTCCACCTCTTTAATTAGTGTAGATCAGGGCGGGAAGAAGATTGACCGCTTTCAGGTGAGCCGCATGTAAGAGTTCAGTCCTGTGGGTAATTTAGGCAGCAGGCTTTACCCCTATAGCAATAATCAACTCCCTCTCCGCTTGCGGGGAGGGCTGGGGTGGGGGCGAACGAAAATCACTCCCATAAAACTGAACTGTTACGGCCGCATCCGCACGTTGCGCGCCGGCCGTCATATCACCTATAATAATGGCTGAACGTCGGCCTTCGTTGATCGCCGATGAACCTTGCAGATTTGACCTGACTGCGTTCGGGCATGTACCGGCAGGGAGGATGGCGGCGCATTGACGGAGGATGGACTGGATAAGAAACAATCTCGACTAAAACGGGAGTGGGTGCTCTTAGGAGGCGGCGTTCCATCGGAGCCGGTTCAAAAGCTCTCCCAGGAATTGGGGATACCGCCGCTAACCGCCCTGCTTTTGGTCAATCGAGGCATTTCCAATCCATCCGATGCGGCGGAGTTCTTGAACCCAACGCTCGACCGTTTAAATGACCCCTACCTGCTGCCCGATGCGAAAGCGGCCGTTGAGCGGCTCGCCATCGCGCTGAGAGAGAACCAACGGATATTAATTCACGGCGATTACGACGGCGACGGTATAACCTCCACCGCTCTGTGGACGAAGGTGCTGCGCGCAATCCGGCGTAACCTCCACCATGCCGGCGATGAGGATGGGATTTTCGGCATACTGCCTTACGTGCCGCACCGACAGCGCGACGGCTATGATCTGCGCGAGGCGGTCATCGCCCGCGCTCAGCGTGAGCACACAAATTTGATCCTCACCACCGATTGCGGGATCCAGCGCATGGAGGAGGCCGAGATGGCCCGGGAAGCAGGCATTGACCTTATCATCACCGACCACCATCAGCCCGGTTCTGAGTTGCCGCAGTGCACGGCAGTGGTAAACCCTCAGCGCGCGGATAGCCGCTACCCGTTTCGGGATTTGGCCGGCGTAGGCGTGGCCTTTAGACTCGGAGAGGCGCTCGCTCAGGAGATGGGGTTAAAAGTGGAGCGCTACCGGTCCGCCTTTCTGGACCTGGCCGCCATCGGTACCGTGACCGACATCATGCCCATACTCGGTGAAAACCGGGTTATCTTGGCGCAGGGGCTTCGAGCTTTAGCCTCCACCCGAAAGCCCGGCCTCAAATCGCTGATGCAGGTCGCCGGCTGCGATGCCAAGCATCTCGATTCCCGCTCAATTGGGTTCCGCATCGGACCCCGGTTGAATGCGGTGGGTCGGATGAACGATTCACAGTACGCACTCGACCTGCTGATGGCCACCGAATCGGAGCAGGCGGAACGTCTCGCCCGGTTGCTCGATGCCAGCAACAGCGACCGCCAACTGGAGCAGAAACGGGTGCTGGGTGAGGTCGTTCAGCGAATCGCCGGGTCCAAGGAGGGCTTCGATCCGGAAATGCGCTGCATTGTGCTCTCCGGTGAAGAGTGGCATTCCGGTGTAATTGGCATTGTGGCCAGCAGGGTGGTTGAGCTGTTTTACCGGCCAACCATCTTAATTTCAATGAACCGGCAGAACGGTATCGGACGCGGCTCCGCGCGCAGCATCCGGCCGTTTCATCTGCTTAAGGCGATCACCCAAGCCTCTGATCTACTTATCGAGTACGGCGGCCATTCCCATGCGGCCGGTTTTGCGATCGAGCGCGATGCGATTCCCGAATTCTCCCATCGAATGCGCGAAATTGCCAGCATCGCACTAACCCCCGAAGATTTAGTCCCGACGCTCGATATCGAGGCGGAAATAAGTCTAGCCGATGTAAACGACGGCTTGATGGCCGCGATCGCTCAACTGGAGCCGTTTGGACGCGGCAACCCGGAGCCGATCTTTTGCGCCCGAGACCTTACCGTGGTTAAAGCGGAGGCGTTTGGATCGGATGGCAGCCATTTGCGAATCGTTGTGCAGGACGACAAACCCGCTCGCTACGCGGCCGGCAATCAAGGCGCCGCTCAGTCGAAAGCCATTCGGGTTGCAATCGAATGGGGGAGCGGCGACGTATTAAATGGTAAGACGAGTCATTCCAACCATCTCATGCGCCCGTTGAAACCGGCGAGTCGGGTGGACATCTGCTTCATACCGGAGTACAATCAATATCGGGGTGAGACCGGGATTCAGTTGCGGCTGTTGGACTATGTGGTTCATTAACCGCCGACAAAATACGACCATGATTTGCTTGATTTAAGGATTATTCAGCGGATGGATTGAATCACTGCCTGCAGGAGGTTGGCATCCAACTTACGAGAAACAACGTTTGATTCAGTGTCAAAGCGCTTCTGAGTCAGTAATCATAGTAATCCTTCAATCATGCCAATCACGGTTCAGACAGCTAAAGGATGACCGCGATTGGCACTGCATTGATTGATATGAGAACGGTTCAAATGACTGAGCAATCCATTTCCCAACCGGATCAAATGACGGCGGTGGCAGGCCCGGATTCGGAGGAAGGCGGGATCGTTTATCTCGATTCCGATACGGTCTTCCATGCAGTGTTGGATCGCGTAAAATCACGGCAGCCTGATCTTGATCTCGAACCGCTGCACAAAGCCTACCGATTCGCCTCGCTTCATCACGCCGGCCAGCACCGCTTATCGGGTGAGCCATACGTCACCCACCCCGTTCAGGTCGCCTCGATTCTGGCCGATCTGGATATGGACGTGCCAACGCTAATTGCCGGTTTGTTGCACGATGTGGCGGAAGACTGCAACGTCAACTTAGACGAAATTCGCGGCGAATTCGGTGATGAGGTTGCATACTTGGTGGATGGAGTCACCAAATTGCATCTCATCGAGCCGGGTGCAGAGCGTAACATAGACGAGCAACAATCCCCCGATTACACCGATCGCCGGCGGCGCCAGCAAGAGATCAATCGGCAGGCGAACAACTTACGCAAAATTTTCCTGGCGATGGCCAGCGATTTACGGGTGATGGTCATCAAGTTGGCCGACCGCCTCCACAATATGCAGACGCTGGACGTGATGCCGGAAGCCAAGCGAAGCAAAATTGCAATGGAAACTCTGCAGATATACGCGCCACTGGCGCATCGGTTGGGCATCTGGCAGATGAAGTGGCCGCTTGAAGACCTGGCCTTCAAGTACCTGGAGCCTGAAAGGTACGCCGAGGTGGCCGCCCGGGTGGCGGCGACTCGCGGAGAGCGCCAGGCCGAGGTGGATGAAGCGATTGAGATTTTGGAAAAGCGCCTGCGAGCGGAAAACATTGATGCGCTCATTCAAGGCAGGCCCAAGCATCTCTACAGCATCTATCAGAAAATGCTCAAGCAGGAGCTGGATTTCAGCGAGATTTACGATCTGGTTGCGCTTCGCATCATTGTGCACACCCGGCCCGAATGCTACCAGGTCTTGGGGATCGTCAGCGCGATATGGCAACCCCTGCAGGGGATGTACAGCGATTACATCGCCCGGCCGAAATCAAACATGTACCAGTCACTCCATCTCAAGGTGGTGGGAGCGCGCAACCGCCCGCTGGAAATCCAAATCCGAACCTGGGAAATGCACCGAATGGCCGATTTTGGGGTTGCTGCTCACTGGCAATATAAAGAGGGGTCGAAAACCAAGGATCAATTTGAACAAAAGCTCGCCTGGTTGAGACAGCAACTTTTTGATTGGGAGACCGATAACAGGGATTCGGTCGAGTTTCTCCGTTCGGTTACGGAAGATCTTTTCGCGGATCAGGTGTTTGTGTTCAGCCCGCGCGGCGACGTTTTCGACTTTCCGGCCGGCGCCACCCCTATTGACTTTGCCTACCGCATTCACTCCGACGTCGGCAACCACTGCGTCGGGGCAAAAATAAACGGCAAGATGGTTGCGCTGAGCACTCACTTTAAAAACGGCGACGTTGTGGACATTATTACCCGCGCTAACAGCAACCCCAGCCTGGATTGGCTTGCATTGGCCAAAACCTCGCATGCCCGCAGCAAAATCAAGAGCTACTTTCGCCGCTTGAACCTGGCCGAAACTATCGCTCACGGTCGCACTATGCTGGAGAAGGAGATCGAGCGGCTGGGGATTTTGCTGGCCGATTTGCTGAAGGAGGAGTCGCTTCGCAACGTTGCATCCCACTTCAATGTTTCCACTGAGGAGGAGCTTTTAGCCGCCATTGGCTATGGCACCGTCGCACCCACCGCGGTGATCAACCGATTGCGCCCATCCGATACCGGTCCGTCCAAGCAGCTCACGATTTCCGACGCCAGAAGCGACGAGAGCAAACTCAAAGTGCTGGCCGGCGGGGTGGATAATGTCATGTTCCGCCGCTCGCGCTGCTGCATGCCGATCCCGGGTGACGACATCGTGGGCTATGTAACGCGCGGGCGAGGAATGGCGCTCCACCGGCGGGAATGCCCGAACGCACAGCGGGCTTTGAGCAATGAAAGGGAACGGATCGTGCCAATTGATTTCAGCGGTGGAGAGGGTCAGGTTTACGGCATTCAATTAATTATCATCTCTATGGACCGCACCGGCCTGCTGGGCGATATCGGAGCCGTTTTTGGGGAGATGAAGACCAATATCACCGCAATCCGCACGCAATCCCATCGCGATCACACCGCCACCCTCAATGTGACGGCTGAAGTTGCCGACATGGAACATTTAAGCCGCCTGCTGGCCGGGGTTCGCCGCTTGAGCGATGTCCTCGACGTTCAAAGGGTACTGGTCGGTCGTGAAGATCGCCCCTAATACTACTACTTTGCAATTTGGTAATGCCGCAGGTTGGATACGGTTCCAGTTGATGCGCACAACGAGTTGGTGGGAGGATTTCGGCGATTGGATTTAGCAGAATACGCGGAGTGGCGCCAGACGGTAATGGATCTGGTGGAGAGCGGCGGTTTGGTGATGTTGATGGGGGCGCCGGATACCGGTAAAACCACTCTGACAACATTGTTATTGCTCCAAGCATTACAGACGGGTGCCCGCACCATTTTAATTGATGCCGATGTAGGCCAATCCGAGATGGGGCCGCCGTCCACCGTATCGTTAGGGTTACTGTCGGAGCCGTTTGAGGGGATCGCTTCGATAAGGCCGGCGGCGGCAGCGTTCGTCGGTGCGACCTCACCGGCATTCCGAACCATCGAACATCTCGTAGCGGTACACCAAATGGCTTGCCATGCGCGGCAACAAAAACCCCAACTTATCGTGGTTGATACCAGCGGGTTGGTGCTGGGTACGGTTGGCCTTAGGTTGAAGCGTGCGAAAATTGATCTATTGCAACCGGATCAGCTTATTATATTGCAGCGTTCGGGCGAATGCGAACCGATTATGGTCGGCCGCCAGTATGCCTCATTGCCGGTAACCCACCGCTTGCCGGTTCCAGCGTGTATCAAGACGAAATCAAATGGATTGCGTGCCTCAAGGCGGGCGATGCGGTTTGCTCATTATTTCAGGGAAGCGGAGATGCGGACGGTGGAGTTGAATCGGGTAGATATATTGGGAAGCTGGCTGGGGCGCGGCCGACCGGCACCTCCTGCCGCTCTTACCCAGATTTCGCGAGCGCTGCGAATTACAGTAGAATATGCTGAAATCATAGGGCAACGGCTTGGTCTGCTCTTACGGACGCGAGAGATGGCCAATGCGGAGAAGGAAGGCAAATTAATAGATCGGAACGGTGCGATGATCATTCACCCACCATTAAAAGATGAGTTGATGCAGCAATGCGGGCTTGAAATATTCCGGATAACGCCGGTTGGTCGTTTGCAACATGCGCTGGTTGGGCTGTTAGATCGGGAAGGCAGCTTTCTCGGTTTGGGACTGATTGAATCGCTGGATTTTAGAGCCAGAAGGGCGGGGATATTTACCCCGGTAAAAGGGATCGGCGCGGTGTGTTCCATGCAGATTGGCGCTCACCGAATTAGGCCGGATGGGGTGGAGATTGGGCTCATCGAGCGCAATGAACTATAGGAAGTGGTTGAACAACCATTAACACCCTCCGAATCCCTTAATCCGATGCCGCAAAGCGAAACCCAGTATCTAGTCGAGTATCTATCTGAAACCCTAATGCTTCGCAGTCTTGTCATTGCGAGCGACCGAAGGGAGCGAAGCAATCCCTCTCGGCAAGAGGAGATTGCTTCGTCCCCGCTTCGCGGCTTCGTGCAATGACAGAGGAACATCAGCATCCCCGCTTGCCGATAAGCAGAGAACTGGATTCCCGCTTTCGCGGGAATGACGAAGTGAAAGGATAAGATATGAAGTTGCGGTTATTGCTGGTGCGCCATGCCGTAACGAGCTGGAACCGCGAGGGGCGTATACAAGGTCAATCCGATGTTCCACTGGAAGCGGAAGGGATTGAGCAGATCAAGCGGTTAGCCGCCCGATTGGATCCGGAGCCGATCAGCGCCATCTACTCGAGCGATCTATTGAGGGCGAAGCAGTCGGCTGAGCTGATCGCTAAATCCCATAACTTACCGATTCTCCTCACACCTTTACTGCGTGAAGCCCATTTCGGCTTATGGGAAGGGCTGACCGAGACCGATCTGATGCAGGCGGGCCGCCAGGATGAGTTACGGCGATATGCCAGGGACCCCTACCGTAATCGGCCGCCGGGGGGCGAAAAAGTGAGGGCGATATGGTCTCGCTTAAATGCGGTCAGAAGGCTGATTATGGAGACGCATAAAGAGGGGACGGTGCTGGTGGTGGGTCACGGATCCAGTTTACGCGTCTTTTTAGCTTGGGCGGCCGGTGGACCCGCCCGATCCATTTTCGCCTGGCATCTGGGCAATGCCTCGCTCAGCATCATTGAAATCAGCCCAAATCCTCGTATTGTTCTCGTGAACGACACCTCGCATCTCAAATAACGAGCGATTTACCGATTAAGCTGTAACTCGCTAAACTAAAAGTAATGATGAATTGACAACATCAACGGCCAAAGAGTAGAATGAGATTGAAATTGACCAAGGGTCAATTTTGAGGGATGAGTTAATGAGTGAAGATGCGGGCAAGCCAACGCGGCGTGAGAGGAAACGGCTTGAGACTCAACAAAAGCTGATCAATTCGGCGCTGGAGCTGCTCAGTGAACTAACTTACGATGAAGTTACCGTTGAGATGATCACCGAAGGAGCTGGCGTAGCAAAAGGTACCTTCTTCTCCCACTTTACCAACAAAGAGGGGGTTCTTATCGCCTATTTCGATGATCAACTGGCGTTATTGCAGAGTGCGCTTCATGGAGACGTTTTACAAGAGTTTGCCGGCTCCAATTCTCCGGCCATGCAAATTTGTTCACTGCTGCAATTACTGGCCAAACGCGATTCAACAAGCCGCCAATTAGCGCGAACCGTTTGCGCGCTGACTTTGACCAATGAAGAGCTCCATCAGGCAAGTCGCCGGGTTCAGGAGGAGGCAATTCGGGTTGGACTTCCCTTGATAAGAGAAGCCCAAAAGGCAGGTGAACTGAGCGATCAGGTGCCGGCCGATGAGATGGCCCGCTTAATTGCCGAATGCTACTTTATGGCGCTGAGGAGTTGGGCGGAGCAGGACGCACCGACTCATATCGCCGATCATCTATGCCGCATTTTCGGATGGTTGTTTCACGGTATCGGGGGCACGAAGGGGTTTCAGCCGCAATTTAAATTGAATGAAACTTCTGAAAAGTAGGATTAGTATGTGGTATGATACTATTTCGTTGAACGCTTGTTTGAGGGAAGGAATATCGTGTCAGACCAATACGAATGCACTACCGATGACCTCATAGCCATTGCAACGGTGGGAGAGCGAGGGCAGATTGTGATTCCGGCCGAGGCCCGCCATAATCTCAATCTCCAACCCGGAGATAAAATGCTCATCATGCGACACCCGAGTGGGCAAGGTCTGATCCTGTTTAAAATTGAAACTGCCCGGCGCTTTCTGCAATTAATGCTCAATACGATTGAGCGCGCTCAAGAGGTACCCGGCTCTGAATCCTCCGAGACCATCCCATAGATTTTTTTTCGAGTGATTATCTGAATTGGAGGTTAAGACAGGAAATATGTCTTTCTTTCGACGTGCGTCGGTGGCTGCTATCCTGTTGATTGGTATGAATGCAATACCGGCGATGGCACAGACCAAGCCGATGTCCTTGGATCAAAGTATAGCCATTGCGATCCAAAACAGTAAAAGCCTAAAGATAGCAGCGGATGCAGTTAAAAAAGCGGGCGGTCAGGTGGAACTGGCGTATACGAACTATATCCCTAAATTGAATGGGGTGTTGACCTATACCCGATACAATGAGTCGGTTACAGCGAAGATCGGCCAGCAATCCATCGTACTGACCCCCGATTCCCAAAGGGAGATCAGCGCGGTCGCTACCTTGCCGGTTGACATTTCGGGTGAGATCCATACCGCAGTGACTCAAAGCAAGCTGCTTGAGCTTTCAAGCAAGCTGTCCTATTACACTCAACAAAACCAGCTTGTTTTGGATGTGAACAACGCCTACTTTAGCGTGCTACAAGCCCATTCACTGGTACAGGTTGCACAGGAGAGCCTGAACAATGCGGAGGATACGCTGAGAATCGCGCAGGCTAACCTGCAAGCGGGGACCGGCACCAAATACGATGTGCTGCAGGCGGAAACGGATGTGGCCAATGCGCAGCAGCAGTTGCTATCGGCTAAAAATCAAGTGAGCCTGGCAAACGCGAGTTTCAACAATGTGCTGGGGCTGAGCTTGAGCACACCGGTAAACCTGGTACAAATCAACACCACCCTTCCAGTTTCCACTTCATATCAGAACGGGATGGAAGAGGCGGTAAAAGAGCGCCCCGAAGTGCTCCAAAGCGATGTATTGATCCGAGCGGCAAATGAGGGGATTCAGCTCGCCAGGCAATCCAGTCTACCCACGATGGGTTTGAACTGGGGGCTTAATTATACACCCGATGCAACCGGTTTTAGTCCGCGAATCGTGACATGGCAAGCGACGGTGCAGCTTACAATTCCGTTGTTTGATGGCGGTGTGACGAAGGCACAACTCCGTCAGGCACGCGCTGACGTGAATTCCCAAATTGTGAGCAAACAACAGGTTATTCAAAACATCGAGCTGGAATATCGCCAGGCATATCTCAATATGCAGGATGCAAACGCAAGGCTGAAAGTCGCTAACGCCGCATTAACGCAAGCGCAAGAGGCATTTCGTTTAGCGGAAGTTCGATATAAGGCGGGTGTCTCCACCCAGTTGGAGCTGAGCAATGCGCGCACATCGCTGGCTCAGGCTGAAAGCAATCAGGTCACTGCAACCTATGGCTATCTCACGGCAAGGGCGGCATTGGAAAAGGCAATCGGCCGATACGCTTATGGCAAGGTCGGACCGCCGAATATTGGAGGAAAAGGATGAGGAAGTGGTGGCTGCCATTCACACCATTTTTATTGGCGGCATGTGCTGCACTGACCGGTTGCCGGGGTAATGGGACTGTGGCCGCAGGGACCAAAAAGCAGGCCGATCGCCCAGCGGTTGCGGTTAAAGTAAAACCGGCTTTTCGGGCCACGATGGATGAGCTGGAAAACGTCACCGGCAGCCTGAGCGCACTGCACGATGTGGTGGTTGGGGTAAAGTCGCCAGGAACGTTGGTAGCCGTTTATTTTAGGGAGGGCGATCATGTGAAGGCTGGGCAGGTGGTGGCACAGCAAGATGTGAGCGATATTTCGGCCAATATCAGTCAGGCGGAGGCCAACCTAAAGGCGGCGATCACCAAAAAAGCGCAGGCTGCGGCGGCGCTTCAATCGGCGCGAACCTCACTTCAACTCACCATTCAACAGACAAAAATCGGTTTAAGCAACAGCCAAACGGCGGTGGATGCATCGAAGCAGTCACTTCAAATTATGGTTAAGGGCGCGCGGCAGCAAGAGCGCCAGGAAGCGGCCGAGAACGTGAAGGCAGCGAAAGCCAACTATCGAAAGGCAGCCAGCGATTTAGCCCGATATGAGCAGCTTTACAAGCAACAGGCGATCTCACAACAACAGTTGGATGCGGCACAGGCGACCGCCGAGAGCGCCAAGGCGCAATACAACTCCGCCGTGCAAGCCTACTCCCTGATCCAGGCCGGCAATCGGCCGGAGCAGATCCGTCAGGCTGAAATCGCCTTGCAACAGAGCCAGGAGAATTTGAAGCTGGCCGAGGCGAATCAAAGTCAAGTTGAGGTGCAGCGCGATAATGTAACGACGGCTGAAGCGGCGGTCCAAGCCGCGATCGCGGGGGTGGATCAAGCGCGAGCCTCGCTGGCGGTGGCGGAGCAGGCGTATAAAGATGCCTTCGTGCGCAGCCCGATCAATGGGGTAGTGGCCAAAAGAATGGTGGAGCGCGGCCAGCAGATGGGGGCCGGCAATCCGGTCATGGAGATTGTTGCGCTCGATTCGGTTTACTTTGAAGGTTTGCTCTCGGAGACGGAATTTTCAAAAGTTAAGCGGGGCCAGTCGGTGCAGGTAACCGTTGATGCGCTGCCGGGGAAGACTTTCTTCGGCACCGTGGCTCGGATCTATCCGGTCGCCTCATCGGCCAGCCGTGATTTTACGCTCCGCATTGATATACCGAATACCACCGGTGAGCTGAGACCAGGAATGTACGCCCGCGGGCGGATACTGGTTAAGCGCCACCCGAGTGCAATTGTGGTTTCTAAGGATGCGCTGACCAACATCGCAGGGGATACGGCCGATCTCTTTGTGGTCCGCAACGGCATCGCGCATCTCAAGCAGGTCAAAATCGGCATCGTGGATCCGGTAAATGCTGAAATTCGATCGGGAATATCGGTGGGGGAGCAAGTAGTGGTCGCCGGCCAAACCGATTTACATAACGGCGATCCGATACAGATTGATCGTTAGTGGAACATGGATGTGGCTTTAGGGGAGGAATAAAACCATGTGGCTAACCAGTATCTCAATTCGGCGCCCCGTTTTCATCTTGATGGTAGTTTCCGCGCTGATTGTGATGGGAATCACCGGTATCAGTCGAATGAAGGCGGAGCTGAACCCACGGGTTGATTTTCCGATTATCACCATTACCACGAGTTATCCCGGCGCCGGCCCTGAGGAGATCGAATCGCTGATCACCAAGCCGATCGAGGATGCGGTTGCCTCGGTGGATGGGGTGAAACATATCAATTCGACCTCACAAGACGGCATCTCATCCATTACCGTTCAATTCCACTTAAACACCAATATCAACGCCGCCGCAACGGAGGTGCAGCAAAAGGTCGCTGCAATACGCAGCCAGCTTCCGCAGGATGCGTTACCCTCGTCCATTGATCGCTTGGATGTAAACTCGATGCCGGTCCTTTATTACGGCGTGGTCGGTAATATGTCGAGCAAAAAGCTGCGCGATTTGGCCGACAGCACCATCCAGGATTACCTTAGCCAGGTGCCAGGCGTGGCGGCAGTCACCATAACCGGCGGTGACATTCGAGACATCGCAGTGGAACTGGACGAAAACCGGCTCAACGCCTACGGGTTGACCATTCCTCAGGTGGTGAATGCGCTGGCAGCCAATAACATCAACCTGGCTTGCGGCCATGAGATCGAGGGAAGACGCCAATATGATGTGCGGGTAATCGGTGAATTCCCAAACGTTAATACGATAGCCAAAACCCGCATTCCTTTAACTGGAGCGGCGGTGGTTGGCTCGGCCGTCCCGGCCGTCAAATTGAGTGACATCGCCAACGTCAGCGACTCCGTTGAAGAGCGCGATGACATTACCCGTATCCAGAGGCAGGATTCGGTGGGCATCGTGATCCAAAAAACGTCGGATGCCAATACGATAGATGTCGTCAACGGGGTCAAGGCGGCAGTGAAGCAATTGAAGAAGATACTACCACCCGGTGTTCATTTCATCGTATCGCAAGACCAGGCCACCAATGTAACCAATAACCTGGTGGATGTTCGCAACAGTCTGTTTTTAGGGGTGTTGTTGGCGGCGGCGGTCGTCTTTCTTTTTCTACATAACTTTCGAGGCACCATGATCGTCGCCATTGCAATTCCCACCTCCATATTGGCAACCTTCTTGCCGATGTTTATGTTCGGATTTACGCTGAATTCGATGACGTTGATGGCCCTTTCGTTATCGGTTGGAATATTGGTGGACGATTCAATTGTGGTGCTTGAAAACATCTATCGCCACCTGAAGATGGGGGAGGATCCAGTCGAGGCAGCGATCAACGGTCGCTCTGAAATTGGATTGGCCGCCATTACGATCACGATGGTGGATGTGGTGGTCTTTTTACCGATTGCATTTATGGGTGGAATTATCGGGCAGTTCTTTCGCCAGTTCGGCATTACCATCGCCTGCGCAACGCTGTTCTCGTTATTCATGTCTTTCACCCTGACTCCGATGCTGGCCTCACGCTGGTACCGGGCTCATGAAAAGCTGGAGACGGAGCGTGGGCTATTCGGCTATTTTGATCGCTTCTACAATGGGCTGGATCGCGCGTATGAACGGGCGCTGGCGTGGGCGCTGCAATATCGAGGTTTTGTCATCTATGTAGGTTCTGGGATACTGGTTATCATCTTTGTGGCAATCATTGGGTCCATCATCGGTCCACCGTTTGCCAGCACAAAAGTAATTGCCACGCTGCTATTTCTTACCGTTATATTTGGAGCTTTCTTTTTACGGCACTACCGGCTCTTAGGATTGGTCACTTTGGGTTCCGGCATCGCGCTGATGATTTTAGTAATTGTGGTCGCGAGCCACTTACCCCGGCCCCTCCTGCTGTTCCGCTTTGCACCCAATCAGGATCAGGGACAGGTGGGCATTACGATCGAGATGCCGGCCGGATCATCCATTGATCGGACCGATCGGATCACCAAGCACATCGAAAATATCGTGGCCCAAAACCCCAATGTCGCCAATATCTTCACCAACGTGGGTGCGACCGCAGCCGGTTTCCGCGGAGGCGCTTCCATCGGCCCGCAATATTCAACTATCAGCATACAGCTCAAGCCGAAAGAGAGCCTGATTGATGATATCAATCCCTTTGCGAGCAAGAAGGGGTTGCGAAAAGTCAGCGATACGACGGTGGCCGCTCAGCTTCGGAAGGCAATCGGGCAGATTCCGGATGCGAATATCAAAGTTGCGCAGGTCAGCGGATTCAGCGGGGCTTCCGCGCCGATTCAATACAACTTGAGCGGCCAAAATTTACAGCAATTAACCAAGTTAGCGGATAAGACCGAAGCGGCAATCGCGACGATTCCCGGCATCATCAATCCCGACATTTCCTGGAGGCAAGGCCGGCCCGAGATGCAGATCACCCTTGACCGGACTAAGGCGGCATCATTCGGTCTCTCGGTGCAGGCGATTTCACAGATCGTCAGCGATGCGATCAACGGGAATGACAATGTGAAATACCGCGAACACGGCAATGAATACCCCATACTGGTGCAGTTGCGACAGCGTGAGCGCCAAAACGTGCAGGATATCGGCAATTTAGTGGTGGGGATGGCAAATGGCCAGCCGATTCGACTGAGTGATGTCGCTCTGGTCAAACTGGGATTGGGGCCGACCAAAATTGATCGTCTGGATCACCAACGCGTGATTGCCGTGACAGCCAACCTCAAACCGGGATATTCGCCCGGTAATATGCAGATCGCCATAAACCGCGTTTTAACGAAAATCAATTATGGCGCGGTGCAACTTTCGGTCGGTGGTGAGAACCAGACCCAGGCCGAAGAGTCGGGATATATGTTTTCGGCCCTGTTTCTCTCGATCGTGTTGGTCTATATGCTGATGGCAGCGCTTTTCGATAATCTGCTTTACCCGTTGGTCATCATGCTCTCCCTGCCGCAGGCGCTGATTGGCGCATTGCTGGCACTCATTATTGCCGGCCAGTCGCTTTCCATCATTTCGTTCATCGGGATCATTATGCTAGTCGGGCTGGTAACCAAAAACGCGATATTATTGGTTGACTATACCAACACCTTGAGGGCGCGCGGGCTTTCCCGCAACGATGCTCTCCGGCAGGCGGGCCCAACTCGTTTGCGCCCCATTTTGATGACTACCGGTGCAATGGTCTTTGGCATGCTGCCGACCGCATTGGCATTGGGGCGTGGCGCCGCATTTCGCGCCCCATTGGCGGTGGCGGTCATTGGCGGCCTGATCCTGTCAACCATGTTGACCTTGCTGGTCATTCCCTGCGTTTATACCTACGTTGACGACCTCGGCCGGTTAATCGGGCGCCTGATTTATGGGCGGCGTGTAGTGGCGCGGCCGACTACCGAAGAGGTGTCGGTGGACTAAATTGGAGAATCGAACTTATCGCTTAGAGCTCAACGAGGTGGTGGTGCGGGCGGACCATCCCACCACTCTATGCCAATTCAACTTTCAGCTTCCAACTGGATACCGGGGCGCACTGTTCGGTGGCGCCGCTTCAGGAAAAAGCTTGATTCTTAAAATTGCCAATGGTCAAATCAAGTTGATATCTGGATCGGTAAAGGTGAACGGACGGATCGGCTTACGAGGACGACGAATTGCGCTGGCCGGGCCCGATTTTCGTTGTGCCAACCGATTGACGGTCAGCCAACTACTCTTGTTACGAGCGGCGTCTCGGCTCAGCCACAGCGAACGCCCTCATGCCCGAGTGGCGGAAATGCTGGAACTGCTCGACCTTTTCCCAGTTCGTGACACAATTATCCTGCATCTCACTCATACGCAGCGGCTGGCGCTCAACCTGGCCGCCGAGTTGGTTTCACGACCCGATGTGATCCTCATTGACGATATGATGATGGGTTTGCCGGAACCGATTCGATTTCGGGTGGATGGCTGGTTGAATGAGCGATGCGCTGAAGACCAAATTTGTATCTTAGAGGCGACCACCCACCATGAACGAGCGGTCACCGCCGATCGGGTCTTCATGCTCCACCGATGCCAAATACTGGCCGATGACAGTCCGGCAAAACTGCTCGCCACAGTACAACCTACCCGTTTGACCTTGTCGCGGGTTGATGCCGACTGGTTGGCGGATCGAGTTCCGCCGGAATCGCTGGTGATGGTGCGGGAGCGCGAAGGGGATATTGAGGTGGAGACGTTCGAGGCGGAAAGGGTGGTCTCTTCGCTGTTGGGGGAACACTTAGGCGGGCCGGCGATGGTACTGGTCAGCCAACCGACTTTGTGGGATGTGTTGAGCCCACTGGCGTCACTGGCCGATATGGAGCGTGAAAATGGGGCTGGCTAAAGCGACCAGCTATGGAATCGGGTGATGCCGGCGCGATGGTAGGTGCGCCGTACCCGATAATGAGTGAAAGTCCGGCGGGGGTGGACTATGCGAACCGGGTGGTATCGCGGCCGGTAATGGGGATGTAACATCGGTCGAATCCGCCGGATTCGAGGCCGATGAACGGTTGAATGTGGATTCGGGCGAGTGGCGGTTGGCAGCAGTGAGGGGGATGCCCCCGTCACATTTAATTCTGACGACGATACGGAGCCACCGATGGTAAGCAGCAAAGAACGCTGGCCGGACTGGAGGAATACGCCCGAATCATTGATCCGCTTGATCGTCCAGCCACCGATGATGCTTTCGCCGGGGCGGCGATAAAAGGTCTGGTCGCCCACTTGAATAACGGCCACCGGTGGGGTGCCCGTAATGATCCCTTTCAACAGCAGCGATGGGACGGGGTTAAAGCCGAGTCCGGGCTGAATGGTTACCGGCGGCAGTATCGGCTGCACGGTTGTCGGTGGAGTTGGCCGGTTCATCACGAAAGGTTTGGCTGAGCTCACTCTTGACGAAGGGCGAGCTGAAGCATACGCTTGGCCAGGTAGGATCGAAGGACGGATCGGTGTAAAAGGGTCTCGCGTTGCGCTGGGAATTGATGCAGTGCTCTCATTCATATCGCTGGGATTGAGCTGTCGCGGAGGGGCAGTCGTTGTTGCGCTGGCTGGACCAGGGCGAGCCACGGCGACGGCTGCTTTGGGTGGGCTTATGGATCGAATAATGGTGTAGACGATAAAGACCACCGTTATCAGAATCGCGATTGACAGCACAACAACTTTTGGACGATCTTCCGGCTTCACGTTCATTACTCCTTAGCAGGTAGCGCTCCGGCTCGGTTCAGTTTGCCTAATCCGCTGATTCTCCCGCACAAGTCTAGTAAATGTTACCATCAATCCAACTTTAGGATGTCCGCCTTACGACGCATTGGGTGACGGCGGAATGATGTGGGGCGTTATAAATACCAGCACCTCAGACCGAGCATGATCCACGCTGTGGTTGCGGAATAGATAGCCGATGATCGGTAAATCTCCCAGGATCGGAATTTTCTGGTTGGTGACCGTCTTTTCATCTTGAATCAGCCCTCCGATCACGATGGTGTCTCCATCGTGAACACGCACCGTTGTTTCGGCTTCACGGCTGGAGGTTTGCGGATATCCGTTTAGGAATCCGCTGATTGTGCTCACTACAGGATGGACGCGCATCGTGATGTCATCATGGCCGTTTATTCGCGGGCGAACCAGCAGGATGATGCCGACCGGGATTTCTACCAATTGATTTTGTACGGTGCCGATCCCACTCACCGCAACCGCAACCGGGACCCGCACCGTCTGGCCGATGAATATGCTGGCGTCATCATTATCCAACACCTGAATGCGAGGGTCAGCCAGAAGCTTGCTGCGCGTGTTGGTTTCGATTGCGTTCAACGTGGCAGCCGCCGAAAATGGGATGCGGGCAAAGGAACCGATGCCCACGCTCGGCCGCAGCAGATCGGAGCCTCCACCGGGCAGCGGCTGAACGCTTGAATGTTGCTCCACAAAGGTCAAATTGTTCCAAGACCACTGCAACCCGATACTCCGCACCACCTCCGGCGAGGTGTCTATCACTTTTACGTCCACCATAACCTGGGATGGAGCGGTATCCATTTCGGCGAGCAGCTTCAAAGCGGCGTCGACATCCTGCTTCGGACCGGCTAAAAAGAGATCTTTTGAGCGGCTGTTGACCTGTTGTTGAGTCGTCGTCGTACCATAACCGGTCGTAAGGCCGCTCATACCGCCGCCGCCGGTACCGCCGCCGTATATACCGCCACCACCACCACCGCCGAACCCACCGGCGGTGCCCTGCCCACTATTCAAGATTCCGATGGATTGGCCTGAAAGCGGCCGGAATGCGGGTTGAGGTGGGGAGTAACTCTCCGGACCGATAACGACCGACACATTGGGGACCGCCTTTCCCAACGCATTTCTGAGGGCTTCGGCGCTTGAGAACTTAATCTTGTACTCGCGGTATACCTTCAATGGACCGGATGGTTTCGGCTCTACGTCCACCGCTGCGATGACCTGACGTGCGGTGCGAAGGCTCGCATCAGCTCCGCTCATTGCAAGCGTATTGCCAACCGCCTCCACCTTTAATTGGGGCACCACATCTTTCAGCACACGGATCACTTCCGAGGGCTTGGCGAATTTGAGGCCTACAATCTCATGGCTTTGTGGTGGAAGCTGAACCGGAGCATCCTGTTTGGCGAGCAATGCAATCGCTTGGTTGATGTCATCCTGAGTACCAATCAAGAAGATATCGGTGCCGGCCGGTCTGACCGTCATATCCGGGAACGCGCCCTCAACCAGTTGCGTTGCCTGCTCATCTGTAAGCCGGTTCAAAGAATAGATCTGTTTTTCGCCATATCGGGCCACGAGCGCCCTCATATTGGCGGCAGGCGCTACGAGATAGGTGCCATTTACCTCTCGATAGGTGACGCCCACTGCTGCGGTCAGCTTGTCCAGCGCATCCCCGACGGATGTAACCCAGAGGCGGATGGCGGGTATCGTGCCTTTGACATCGGGCGATACGATGATTTGGGCATTGCTCTGCACCATCAAAGCCCGAAGAATTTTGACTACATCGGTATTTTCGAAGTCGAGCAGGAACGGTGTTGACAATCTGCCGGTGGCCGCACATGATGGGTGCTGAATTGTGGTGAACAACCACAAAATCATGAATAGTCCGCACATTTTTCGGTTCATTCTGGTCACCTCTGTTTTACCGAGTTCCGCATCCGGCAAAAAGTTCGCGAAACGATTTATGTTCAAAGACCTATTTTGCCGGTTGGATATATCGGGTTAGGGTAAAGGTCGCATTGAGCAAGGGATAATGGCCGGTTGACTGCTCCTTAACGTTGGTAATGGTAAAGAGTCGTGGGTGCCGTAACACCATATAAAAAAAGCTTCTGAGTGCCTTGTAGGTGCCCTGCAACGTGATGGCGCTGGCAATCGCTTGTACGTTGTCGGGAAGTTTTGCCTGGGTGGTCGCGCCGACCACCGGCGCGGGAGCCAAGGGCGCCGCATTGTACAGTGAGACGATCTGGGTATGGCTTGCACGACAGAGAAGCTGCAAGGTATTGACGAAATCAATGGGTTCATTTTCGGTCACCATAATGACCGGGACCTTACTCGGAAGCGGCTTATTCTTCATCTCGGTGACCAGCGATTGGTAGAAAGCGGTGTCGTCCTCCACCTTACGCAGCTCTTCGTGGGCCGATTCAGCCCTCCGATATTCATAGGTCACTATCCCCACCGAAAATATCAAGCAAATGATCGGTATTAAAATCGAACCTACCGTATAGATACTGGCTCTTGGCATCCCCTCAGATTTCCTTCTCGTCGAAATGAAAATCGCACGATTTTGCGGTAATAACTCGGCGCCTTAATTATCCAGAATGCTAATCTCATCTCTGATGTATAATATATTATGTCCCCAGTAATATCAGCCTCCATTCGCGGGTGGGGGCGGCAGAGAAGCCGGTGAGCCAACCAGCGAGGTTTTCAAACGGAAGGTGAAGACTGCATTAGGATTGATCTGATTGGTATTGTTCTCCGGCGTGATCAACGAATCGAGTGAGATTGGTTCAAAATAGGGACACTGCTGCATCGCCTTCATCATATCAATGATGGCTTGAGCGTTATCGGCATCGCCTGAAATATCGAGTGCGCCATCCGCATTGAGGCCGACGCTGGTCAAATCGGCACTGGAGGGCACGGCTGCCGACACTCCATCGAGAATCCGAGGCCAGGCGTAACCGTAGAGTCGAAGCTGTTCATAGAGAGATTGAGAACGCTCTTCGTTGGCCAGTTGTGTTTGGGTTTGGTTGGTCAGTTGATTCAGATTTTCGTGAGCGGATACCACTTCACGACTCAACTGGTTTGCTTTCTGGCCGATGGAAAGAGCAATAAGCAGCCCAGCCAAAATGATCACCAGACCGGCGACCAGCGCGGCGGTAAATCGCTGTCTGGCGACGCCAGTATCGGCTTGGTGCCTTTCCCGGACTGAAAGGTCAAAGCGTGGAACTATCTCCTGAGCAATCTGCTGTGAGTGCATCGCCAGACCGACCGCGCCCAGGTAACGCAGACCGTTCGGCGCTTCCATTTGTGAAGCGACTTGGCGAGAGATCGCCATCGCGACCGGAGCGTCGGCCATGCGGGCGTCTATTCTCAGTGTTTCAGCGATATGTTCGCCATATTGTTCAATATCTGGGTCATTGGTCGCAATCAGCAATCTTGCCACGGTTGCGGAAGCGGGATATTCTCGACGGTAGTAGTCCAATGATCGCTGGGCTTCAATTGCCAGCGTTTCGGCCACATCCTGCTGCAGAGTGCCGGGTATGATCTCCTCCGTTTCAACCTCCTCCTCTCCCGGATTGTTGAGCAGGATGCGATCGGATACTTTCTCATCGGGGCGCAACGTGCGGACGCGGTGTGGGAGCCTTCCCGAAATAAGGTCGTCGCTTCCGATATCCACTCGCCGGTAGAGCCGGATTTTGCCGTGGTCCACAATTGTGATCTCGGTTCTGGAGTAGGTGATCAACAAAACCATGACGGCGGGTTCAGCCAGAATATGGTGGCTTACTCCACGATAAATTGCCGGCAATATCGGCTCCATCGCAATGATCTGGAGATTAGCGGCCTCAGCCACCTCCCGGTAACCGGAGATGGTGGCTTCTTCGGTTGCCATTAATAAAATGGTGTTGGCATTCGTATTCGGGTTGATCGGCTCAATGGGCACGTAGTCAAATGCGCCCGCTCCGGAACGCAAAATTTGGTAGTGGCGTAGTTCTCCTTCAATAACGCTGTGAATCTCTTCCGGTGGAACCGGTGGAATCTCGAGTACCCGGCTGATGACACTTTGAGAACCAATCCCCAACACGGCGGCGTTGCAACGGGTATTGAGCCTTTTCAACAGACCCCGCAGCGTTTCAGCGACCGCTTCCGGATATACAATGCGGCCGCCGTCAATTGAACCGGTGGGCGGTGGAACCGCTCCCAGCCGAGTGACCTGCGCCGAAGCGCCGCTTCCCCGCAGCTCGACGACGCGCAGCTCGTTGCTGTTAATGTCAATACCTAAAACCGATCGCTTGGTTAGGGCCATTTCTTTCTCACTTGCTACACGGGCGCCGGGATATTGGTTAGTTGATTCCGAATCCAGACGCCGCCCGACATAGTACTAGTGGCGCCATTGACCGTTGCAGTCGCACTGACGTAGACCGCCACAATTTTTGACCGCAGCGGCAGCGGGAGTGGTACCATACTGGGCGCTGAGAAACGGAACCAGTGATCCAGGTTTCCATCCGATGACGGCTCGCGAAACTCATAAGTAAGCTGAAAGGAAGTGATATTATGAATGGTTGAGATATTCACGGTGGAGTATCGGGTCAGCACTTTGGTATAAGGGCTCCACTGAATGCGCACGATGCCCCCTGATGCCGGCCGCATAAACTGGATCAGGGTGCCGGTAGCTTGAGTGCTGGGGCCGGGTTCCAGTTGAAGCACATCATTAACGACCATATTGACCGCTTCCCTCGCCTCGCTTTGGGCCGTATTTTGGTTTAAAATGGTCTGTTCAGACAACCAGGTCTGTGCCGCCAGAACAAATAGTCCGCTCCCGATCAGCAGAGCAATTATTCCGGTGACCAGCAGCTCTACCAGTGTAAATCCGCCCTTTGCTCGCATACTATATTCCCCCCGCCGATAGATAGGTTTGGCAGGTAGCCAACTGCTTGTTATCCCGTAGCCGGGTGACGGTGACAACCACCGCTTTCAACTCCAGGTCAGGCCGAACCGGGTTGGCGCCGGTATAGATCGTGGTATCCACCCGAAAACGGGAGTCAGGCAACTGGGTTGGGCTGCCATCAATTTCAGCGGTTGTTCCAGTAAAGTAGCTCGACTTATCGGCTGCAAAATAGTAGCCGTCCCGCTTTGCCTGTTCCATCGCCATGTGGGATAGCGATGCGGCGATTTGGTAATCATCGGTCGCACCGGTTGATGATAGGCTAAAAGTCCAGACTCCGATCATGCTCATCAAAGCCACCGATAGAATGAGCGCCGCCACCAACATCTCGATGAGCGTAAACCCCTTTTGGCCGCCGGTAATCCGATTGAATTGGGATCGGTTTGAACGGTGTTTCATTCGATTTTACCTCGACCCCAAACCATAATTGGCCAGCGGGTTGCGCTCAAGCCAGAAGCTCTTAATGATATATCGGACGATGTACTGCCGGGAATCCGATATCTGGCTTTGATTTGGATTGTTACCAGTCACCGTCATATTACCACCATTTACCATAATGCGGTCCGCGACCAGGCTGCCCCACAGGTTTAGATTGCCGACAACGTGTATTCCCAACGTGGATGGATCGGTCGGGCCGTTGTAGGCATAGAGGATAATCGGCAGCACATTTTGAACTCCCCCGCTCGGGTTGAAATCATTCATGGTGGTGACCACCGCATCGCCCAGCTTTGCGGTGCCGGCGGTGGCGTTATACAACGTCAGTGCGGCGGCGTGAGGATCATGAGTGATCAGGTTGCCTTTCGTAAGATCAATCACCGGAGAGGTTGAAGTTCCCCCGGAGGGACCGACAATGATCCGAACCGGCCCGTGGAAAGCACCGGTTGAATCGGGATATCCGGAGGGAAGATTGTTTAGAATTTCCAGCGTGTCTTGCGGGCCGAGCGAAATATGTGTGAAGTATAGGGTGCTGCCGCGGGTCATCCCATTGGGAGCGGTCGAGCCATCGCCGATCAACACAATCCAGTGGTGATTATCGCTGAACACCGTCGAATTCAAAGCCGGATCGGATGCGCTAAAATGCTGAGTATCGAAGGGCGCCAGATTCCCGGATGCGTCACGAGACATTATTGAGGTGATGCCCGGCGAAATGGTGCGAAAATCGTCATTGTGTCCGGCGATATAGGTGATTGGATCGGGGTAGCCGCTTGATTCGGGAAAAACGGTCGAGATGACGCTACTCACGGTGGGCCAAGGTGTGGCGTTGGGTAGTCGGAGCGTATCCCAACTTGGTGTAACCCCATTGTAGGCAGCCGATGAAGTTTCCAGAAAGCAGGTTCCGTTGAGCGATGTCAGGCCGTTGTTCGTCAATGTACCGGCCGTTCCAATATTACCGTTGATCGTGGCGGTGGAGTTCAACGTCAAGCTGCTGGCCCCGTAAATCGCATAAGTATCCCCCAAACCCTCGGGGCCGGCAAAGGCTTCAATGCGGCGGCTCACGCCATTATGAGTGCCACTTGCCCATACAATCATGTTTGAGCCGGGTAACCAGGGATCTACGCCGTCGCTGTGGGTTACATAAACCTTCACCGGATCATTGCTGGGATTCGGAAAGGCGACGGTGGAGCATGGTGCGTTCGACAGAGTGCCGTTATAGGCGCCGGCGGATGTGTTATCGGCCGCGCAGGTGGGACCGCTGATCTGGTAGGGGTCACGGCTGATTTTGTTGAGTTCATAGTTGAGGGCCGCTTCTGCCGAGTAGAGGGCGGTACCGTAGTCGGATTCAGTCTGTTCTAAGTAGAGATGTTGAAGGGCGAAAGTCCCCATCGCTAAGATGAAGAGCGAGGAAATCAAGACGACGACGAGTGCAAAAATCAAGGCGGCGCCCCGATTCAAGCGGTGTCGTGTCCGCCTTTGAAATTCATTGAATATTGTTTGATCAAGTATCAACAACGCTCCGTCCAGACGCACAAGAGCCAGATCAGTTTGCCAATCCGTTGGCAACTCGATCTGGCTGTGATACGCCTCCCATCCATGGAGGAGCCGAACTTTTCGCGCTTTTTTAATTTAACTCATTCACAGTTAAGACGTATATGACATATATGACTTATACTCATGTTTTATCGAGATATCCCCGATCCGCCTACTCTCTATCAAAACCGGGCGTAAAGCCATGGTTGACAGAGTAAAGGCCGCCGTCGTCATCATCGCCTGCAATCGAGCAGTGCACCGTAATCAACCCGCTGCCGTCGGGTGGATTCAGAGCGATTGAATAGGTTCCGCCGTTCGGACAGACCGGCATAATCGTTAAATTTCCATCCGCCACCAGCGCACCCGATGAGCTTAAATCGGTAGTAAAAACGTGGCTCGGATTTTTAACTTTGTAAGCCACCTCCGCATCAGCAATCGTCTGCATGTTGGCGCGACAGGCCTTAATCGCCGAATTCTTCGCCGCATCTATATAGAGCGGCAGCGCGACAGACATCAGTATCGCCAATATTAAAACCACAACCAGCATTTCGATCAGCGTGAATGCCGCCCTCTCAAACGGGAGGTTGGGCTGCGGTTTGCCCGCAAACTCATAGCATTGTGTATTTCCTCCCCGGTACATTGTTATGCTCCATCCTTGAATTTCGGTTCATCCTGAAACGATGCCACGCTCCAGTAATTTTCAAATACGATTGGATCTTATCGGAAATGGTTTAACTACTGGCTGTCCACACCAGGCGTGTAGCCATGCGCGCCGGAATAAAACCCATCATCGTCATCATCATTCAAAATCGAACAATGGACGGTAATGGTGCCGTCACCGTTAATGACAACCGAGTACTGTCCGCCGTTGGGGCAGGTCGGGATGGCGGTCAGGTTTCCATCCGTCACCAGCGCGCCGGACGAGCTCAGGTCGGTCGTGAAAGTATGTGCCACGTTCTTAACCTTATAGGCCACTTCGGCATTGGCGATGGTTTGCATATTGGCGCGGCAAGCCTTAACCGCCGAGTCCTTTACCGCTCCGAGATAGAGCGGCAGGGCGACGGCCATCAAGATGGCCAAGATCAGGACGACGACTAGTAACTCAATTAGAGTGAATGCGCGAAGACCGCGCTTGCGACAGTTACTGCGATTTCGCAAGGTCGCTTCTCCTTTCGTGTGTTGCTTCTGCTCGGAGCAGACAGGCTCGATGATTTTTCGTTTCATCACCTGTTATTGATGGGATGCGTTGGGCTGCACCCCATTTTTAAATCTGGTACTACCGGATTTAGCTGCATGTCACTCCAGATATTAAAATCGTAAGATTGAGCTCATGGTTGATCAATTTTTTGCCAATCAACCGCTTGTAAAGTAAATGGCTCCCAAGCCGGTCGGCCCGGGAGCCCGAAAATTTAAATCACTCTACTGGCTGTCCACCCCGGGCGTGTAGCCATGGCCAGCCGGATAGTTCCCGTTATCATCGTCATCGGTAGCGACGGAGCAGTGAACGGTAATGGTGCCGTCAGTGTTTAGGACGACGGTGTAGGTTCCGGCGTTGGGGCAGGTCGGGATGGCGGTCAGGTTTCCATCCGCAACGAGCGCGCCGGATGAGCTCAGGTCGGTCGTGAAAGTATGAGTTGCGTTCTTAACTTTATAAGCCTGCTCGGCGTTGGCAATGGTCTGCATATTCGCTCGGCAGGCCTTCACCGCCGAGTCCTTCACCGCACCGAGATAGAGCGGCAGGGCGACGGCCATCAAGATGGCCAAGATCAAGACCACAACAAGCAACTCAATCAAGGTGAACGCTTGTCGTTTCGGATACTTCAGCATGGTTTTCCGCATCATGGTTTATGGCACTCCTTCTTCCTCACATTGAGGACACTCACGGATAGGTTGTACATTCTCTAACCAGGTTTTTTGCTTTACATCACCGGTATGCTGCTTAGCCGGGGTATTTCCCAGAAAACCTAGTTCTCATTGAGCCGCTTACTCAGACTTCAAGCTTGAACCGTTACCGATTGAACGATTTGT
>JAKBZR010000119.1 GCA_021842405.1 bacterium | reverse complement strand
CGGGAGTGATTTTTGTTCGCCCCCACCCCATCCCTCCCCGCAAGCGGGGAGGGAGTTTAGCGGCGGTGCTTTTATCTTGCCCCCCAGTCCCTCTTAATCCCCACCCCCGTAAACGGGGGAGGGTTAGGGTGGGGGTGCATCCACTATGGTCGTAAATCATTCCCACAAAACTGAACCCTTTCTTCATCGTTCGGGTTATTGACATTCGATTTATAATCCTGTATACTCATTAAAAACTAATCGGAAACGGTTGCCTGAGCGAAACGAGCGGTTCCTAACCGAACCGGGCTGGTCGCAGGGGAGGCCGAAAGATATGTCCACGCGGAGCACAATCCGGGGCGGAGCTATCTTTCGGCTTTTTTTGTTTTTGCGCTCGCTCCTGTCTGGCAGGTTGGTCAGGCGAAAGGATGATAGGGATGGATGTCTTTTACATCGCGGTGGCGATACTGTTTTTTGTGGTCGGTGCCGCGTTCGTGCGCGGATGCAGCAAGCTATAGGAGGCCGCTTGATGATAGACGAGATAATTGCCGGTTTGACATCGCTGTTGCTGCTTCTTTACCTGATTTATGCGCTACTGCGTCCGGAAAGGTTTTAGATGGTTGTTGAAAAATTCGCCGAATTCCTCCGCTTCGTCATTCCCGCGAAAGCGGGAATCCAGTCCGTTGCGGATGCCTGGATTCCGGGTTCCGCTTTGCGGCCCCGGAATGACGACCCGGGGGTGTTCCTGTATTTTTCAACGTCCACTTAGGGGGCTTTTATGACCACTAACGGAGTTTGGCAGATCCTCATCTACTTTTTGATCGTTTTAGCGCTCACTAAGCCGATTGGAATCTATATGGCGCGGGTTTTTACCGGTGAGCACACCTGGCTGGACCCGATTCTCAAACCGGTTGAGCGCCTGTTTTACCACATCTGCGGTGTTGATCCCGATCAGGATATGAGATGGACGACCTACGCCTACGCCCTATTGATGTTCAGCGCGGGCGGTCTGCTCCTCACCTACGCGCTCCTGCGCTTGCAGGGGTATCTGCCCTTCAATCCGCAGCATTTCGGGGCAAAACAGATGCCGCCCGACCTCGCCTTCAACACGGCGGTCTCTTTCACATCCAATACCAACTGGCAAAGCTACGTGCCGGAAAGAACAGTAAGCTATTTTTCGAACATGGTTTCGCTGGCGATCCACAACTGGATGTCCGCTGCGACCGGCATCGCGGTTGCGATCGCTCTGATACGAGGGCTGGTGCGCCGATCGGCACAGGGCATCGGCAATTTCTGGGTGGACCTCATGCGGGCCACGCTCTACATCCTCCTGCCGATCTGCTTGGTCTACTCCCTATTTCTGGTATGGCAAGGGGTGCCGCAAAACTTTTCCCACTCCATCCAGGTAACCACCCTATCCGGCTCCAAACAGACTATTCCCCAGGGGCCGGTGGCCTCTCAAGAGGCGATCAAGATGTTGGGCACCAATGGAGGCGGCTTTTTTAACGCGAACTCAGCCCATCCTTACGAGAATCCAACTCCGCTCTCCAACTTCATCGAGATGATCTCGATCTTTCTCATACCGGCCGGACTGACCTACACCTTCGGTAAGATGGTGGGTAACACCCGGCAAGGTTGGACCATCTTTACCGCGATGAGCGTGCTATTCCTGGCCGGAGCCTTCACCTGCTATCACTTTGAGCAGTCGGGAAACCCCAATATCGCCCGGCTGGGCGTCGAAACACGGGCTTCCGTCGGCCAGCCGGGCGGCAATATGGAGGGCAAAGAGGTCCGATTCGGCATCGCCGATTCCGCACTTTTTGCGACCGTTACCACCGATGCCTCTTGCGGCGCGGTGAACTCGATGCACGACAGCTTCACCCCGCTGGGTGGGATGGTGCCGCTCTTTAACATAATGATCGGCGAGGTGATATTCGGCGGGGTGGGCGCCGGCCTTTACGGGATGCTGATTTTTGCCATTCTTGCCATCTTTATCGCCGGTTTGATGGTGGGACGTACGCCGGAATATCTTGGCAAGAAAATCGAGCAATATGAGGTCAAAATGGCTACCATGATCGTACTCATTCTGGCCGCCGATATCTTGTGCTTTACCGCCCTCAGCACCAACCTCACGCTGCCGATTGGAAGAAGCGGTTCAGCCGCTGCGAAAACCCATTCTGGTTCAGGCGCGAGCTCATCATCATCGCTCGCGTCCTGGAATCGGGTAGACGGCTCCAACCCCCCCATTTACGAGGGCGCCACCTGGAATAACGTCAACAATCCCGGCGCGCACGGTTTCTCCGAGATACTTTACGCCTACACGTCGGCCACCGGCAACAACGGCTCCGCTTTCGCCGGCATCACTACCGATACGCCCTACTACAACCTCACGCTGGGGCTGGCCATGTTGATCGGCCGATTCCTGATGATTATCCCGGTGCTCGCAATCGCCGGCAGCCTGGCGGCCAAGAAGTACGTGCCGGTATCGGCCGGCACTTTCCCCACCGATTCGGGAACCTTTGTGATGCTGCTTATCGGCGTGGTGATCATCGTGGGCGCGCTCACCTTTTTTCCGGCTCTGGCGCTGGGTCCGATCGTGGAGCATTTCCAGATGCTGAGCGGAATGCGGTTTTAACCGTCTAAGATTAGAAGGGATTTTCGAATGCCAAATCCGTCCATCAGCGATTCAAATAAATCTTCAATGAACCCGGACGCAATCCGCCATAAGAGGCCTAAAAATGCACCGCGCTCCCTCTTTGACCCGCCCATCGTCAAGCGCGCCATCGTGGATGCCTTCCGGAAGCTCAACCCGAAAGTGGTGGCGAAAAACCCGGTGATGTTTGTGGTGGAGGTGGGCAGCGTCTTGACCACCTATCTCTTTCTAAAGGGATTAATCGAGCACTCAGCCGAGACACTCTTTGTAGGCCAGGTGACGGTCTGGCTATGGTTTACCGTTCTATTCGCCAATTTTGCGGAGGCGATGGCGGAGGGGCGGGGCAAGGCGCAAGCCGATTCGTTGCGTAAAGCCAAAACCGAGACGCTGGCTCGTAAACTGATGGACGGTCGGGAGCAAAAGGCGCCTGCCAACCAGCTTCGCAAGGGGGATACGGTGGTTTGCGAGGCAGGCGACATTATTCCCGGCGACGGCGAGGTGATCGAAGGGATCGCTTCGGTGGATGAATCGGCCATTACCGGCGAATCGGCCCCCGTGATCCGCGAATCGGGTGGTGATCGCAGCGCGGTGACCGGCGGCACCAAAGTGCTTTCCGACCGCATCGTGGTCCGCATCACCTCAAATCCGGGTGAGACGTTCATTGACCGGATGATCGCGCTGGTTGAGGGCGCACAGCGTCAAAAAACGCCCAACGAGATCGCCCTCTCAATTCTCCTGGTTGGGCTGACCGCCATTTTCCTGCTGGCGACGGTGACGTTGCTTCCGTTTGCCGTCTATAGTGTGCGAGCGGCCGGCGCCGGATCTCCGCCCAGCATCACTGAACTGGTATCATTGCTGGTTTGCCTGATTCCAACCACCATCGGCGGGTTGCTTTCGGCCATAGGGATCGCGGGGATGGATCGGGTGATGCAGCATAACGTGCTGGCGATGTCGGGCAAGGCAGTGGAGGCGGCCGGCGACGTCAACACGTTGCTTTTGGATAAGACCGGCACCATCACGCTTGGAAATCGGCAGGCGGTTGAGTTTATCCCACTGCCCGGAGTTGAGGTCAATGAGCTGGCGAACGCGGCTCAGCTTTCGTCACTGGCCGATGAGACGCCAGAAGGTCGCAGTATCGTGGTACTCGCCAAGGAGAAATATGGGCTGCGAGGTCGAGAGCTGCGTAACCGTGAGGCGGAGTTCATCCCCTTTACCGCTCAAACACGGATGAGCGGTATCAATCTCAACGGCATGCAAATCCGTAAGGGAGCGGCGGAGGCGGTTAAGCGTTACCTGTCGGAGCAGAACGGCAGCGTGCCGAGCGAGCTGGATGGGATCGTAACCCGCATTTCTTCGGCCGGCGGCACTCCGCTTGCGGTGAGCTTAAACGATAAGGCGCTCGGGGTGATCTACCTGAAAGATATCATCAAGGGCGGAATGCGATACCGCTTCGATCAGCTCCGGGCGATGGGCATCAAAACGGTGATGATTACCGGCGATAATCCGCTGACCGCCAAGTCCATCGCCGATGAAGCGGGGGTGGACGATTTCCTGGCCGAAGCCACGCCGGAGACTAAAATGGCGCTCATTAAAAAGGAGCAGGCGGGCGGCAAATTGGTCGCGATGACCGGCGACGGAACCAATGATGCGCCGGCCCTGGCTCAGGCCGACGTCGGCGTGGCGATGAACACCGGCACCCAAGCGGCGAAAGAGGCGGGGAATATGGTGGACCTCGACAGCAACCCTACCAAGCTGATCGAGATCGTAGAAATTGGGAAGCAGTTGTTGATGACGCGCGGCGCGTTGACCACCTTCAGCATCGCCAACGATGTGGCCAAATATTTCGCCATCATCCCCGCCATGTTCGCCACCACCTATCCCGCCCTATCTTCATTAAATATCATGCACCTGACCAGCCCTCACTCGGCCATCCTGGCCGCGGTGATCTTCAACGCGCTCATCATCATTGCATTGATACCGCTTGCCCTGCGCGGGGTATCTTACAAACCAATGGGAGCGGGCGCCGTTCTGCGCCGAAACCTGTTGATCTACGGGGTGGGAGGAATCATCGCCCCCTTCCCCGGTATCTGGCTCATTGATCGGTTGCTGGTCATGATTCACCTGGTCTGAGGAGAATAGTTATGCTGAAGCAGCTTCGTCCAGCCATTTTAATGGTCGTCGTGATGACCGTTTTAACCGGTTTCATCTACCCGTTCGTGATCACTGGCATCGCGCAAGCGCTATTTCCCAAGCAAGCCAACGGCAGCTTGATACGACGGCACGGGCGCCTTGTCGGATCAAGGCTGATCGGTCAAAATTTCACCGGTCCGGAGTGGTTTCATCCGCGACCTTCGGCGGCGGGTAGCGGCTACGATGCCACTCAATCGGGAGGCTCCAATTTGGGGCCGACCAATCGCTTGTTGATCGGTCGGGTGAGGCAATTGGCGCAACAATATCGAAAAGAGAACGGTTTGCCGCCCAATGCTCCCATCCCGTCCGATGCGGTGACCGAATCGGCCAGCGGACTCGATCCCGACATCAGCCCTGCCAACGCCCGTATTCAGGCGGCTCGAGTGGCGCGCGCGCGGGGATTGCCGATCGGCACCGTAAAGGGATTGATTGCCCGGTGCACCCGGGATCGAACGCTGGGACTTTTGGGGGAGCCGCGGGTCAACGTGCTGGAGCTGAACTTGGCACTCGCACGCCTCTCCCGAAATCAACGCAAATGAGACGGCGCTCATTACCGTAAAAATTAATGACATGAGAAATTTGCGCATCCAACTGCTTTTCAGCCACCTGCTGCTCGTCATCATTATGCTGGCGGTGGTCATCGGTGGAGTGATCAACGTCTTCCACCTAGGCTGGTCCATTGACCGCATCCTGAAAAACAACTACAAAAGCGTGGTGGCCGCCCAAAATATGAAGGATGCGCTCGACAACGAGGACAGCGCCGCGATCTATTTTCTAGCCGGCCAGACTCAGCGCGCCCGCTCCCTGTTCCAGCGAAGCTATCCTCGATTTCAACGTTATTTCAACGTGGAAATTCACAACATCACCGAGACCCATGAAAAGCAGTATGCCGATGGAATCGGGGATCGTTATCCAGCCTACCAGTCGGAAATCCAAAGCCTGATTTACGCAAAACCGCCGATATCCCACCGTGCCGCACAAGCCTACTACCTGAACAAGCTGCATCCGGACTGCCTTGCGATCAAGAAACTGGCGGAGGATGTACTGAAGGTGAACCAGGTTGCGATCTTGCGGGCGGATGCAAGAGCGAAGGCGGAGGCCAGGAGCGCTTCCTGGACCGGGATCGGCGCTGCGGTCGGCGCACTCTTGCTGGCGGTCTTTCTCGCCATTCGAATGATCAATGCGGCGCTGGCGCCCCTTCGAGCGCTGGCCAGGCAGTCGGAAGAGATCGGCGCCGGCCATCTCAATCATCATATTGAGATCCATCGCGGCGATGAGATCGGAGCGCTGGCGACCGCCTTTAACCGGATGACCGACAAGCTCCGTGAGGCTCGTCAGCAGGAGTTGCAACGATTCCAGCGGGCCGAGCGGATGTCGGATGCGGCGCTGGATAGTCTCTACGACCCGGTCATCGTCACCGATGGCAGCGGATTCATCGTTCATCTCAACCGGACCGCGGAGGGCCTCTTCGGTCCGGTACGTTCTATTGCGGGCAAAAAGGCAATCCAGGCGATTGGAGAAGAGCGGATCACTCATGCGATCGAGCACGCGATCCATCAGGAGCAGGTATCGGCGGAGGAGGGAGAAGCGGCATTTGTCACTCTACAAACCGACATCAGCCAGCGCACTTATCGCATTCGAGCCACCCCCATGCGGGATGACGAGAACTCGCTGCTGGGGGCGGCGGTCGTGCTGGAAGATGTGACCCATCTGCGGGAGTTGGATCGCTTGAAATCCGAGTTTATATCGGTCGCCTCGCATGAGCTTCGCACGCCCGTGACCTCACTGCTGCTATCGGTCCAGTTAATGGAGGAGGGAGCGGCCGGCCAACTGACCTCCGAACAAAAGGAGATCGTCTCCGCCCAGAAGGATGACTTGAAACGGCTGGATCGGATGATGCGCGATCTGCTGGACATCACCCGGCTTGAAGCGGGCGTCACCCCTCCCCGATTTGAGTTGGTGAAGCCGGGCGAGCTGGTCAATTCAGCGCTTCAGAGCGTGGACCATCAGATCAAAGCGAAGGGATTGAGCATCGCCTCCGAAATCCCGACCGATATTCCGCTGGTGCGGGCAGACCGGGCGCTCATTTCACGGGTGCTGGTCAATCTGTTGAGCAATGCGATTCGGCACACTCCCTCCGGCGGCCGCATCTTGGTGAGGGTCTGCCCGCAAGACGGTCGGACCGCATTTTCGGTAACAGACAGCGGGGTGGGCATTCCGGCCGAGTACCGCCCCCGAATCTTCGAACGCTTTGTCCAGGTGCCCGGCGCAACGCGAGGCGGAGCCGGTCTGGGACTATCCATATCGAAGACGATCGTGAAGGCTCACGACGGCGATATCTCGGTGGAAAGTGAGCCGGGCAAAGGAAGCGTTTTTACCTTTACGCTGCCGGTGCCGCAAGAGAGAAAGGAGCGGGTAGATGGCACGGATTCTGGTCATTGACGACGAGACGAACATCCGAATGATGATCCGATTGGCGCTGCAGCACGTCGGTCATGAGGTGGATACCGCATCGGACGGGCAGGAAGGCTTGGAGAAATACAGCACCGGCATCGCTTACGATCTGGTGCTGCTGGACCAGCGGATGCCGGGGATGGAGGGATTGGAGGTCTTGCGCGAAATACGCCGTCGCAACCTCGACTCTAAGGTGGTGATGATTACGGCCTACGGAACGGTGGATTTGGCGGTGGATGCGATGAAGGCGGGCGCAACCGACTTTTTACGCAAGCCCTTTACCGCTGAAACGCTGCGCGGCGTGGTTAAGGCGGCGCTGCGCGGCGTGCTGGAGACCGCCCACCCGGAGGAGCCCGGCGATCTGACCTATGTGCTGACCACCATTAACGGCTTCCGACTGGAATCGTCCGCGAGCAAGGTGATCAAGGAAGATGGCGCAGTGCAGTGCAACTTTACGGTCATCAATCCCGACGGGGCCTCGACTCAGTGTTCGGTCGTTTTGCCGGCCTATATGGTTGAGCTGGTGAAGGCTCAAGCCGACAGCGAGAAGCTGCCCGGCGGCGACCGCTTCTGGCAGGCGCTCTGCGAAGAGGCGCTGGCGAATTTCCTCTGGCAGCACGCCGAATATCCGCCCGACAATATTTTGAGGGTGGACGATTTGAGCACCAGCTTGCGGCGCTGGATGGAGGTCGTTCTATTTACCCGGCGATAGGTATTTCGTGCGCATGAAAGAGTTAAGTTCTCTGGATAATTTAGGCAGCAGGCTTTACCCCTATAGCAATCATCAACTCCCTCCCCCCTCGGTGGAGGGCTGGGGTGGGGGGGGACTACCGATGCTGCCGAAATCATTCCGAAAGAATTGAACTTCTATGTGTCTATTAATATATATCCCCAGTATTAAGTTCCGCAAACTGCGAGTAAGGGAAAATGATGGATTCTGACGACGGGAATGAAGGGCGGCCCAACCCGGAGGAGCTGCTGGCTCGCGTAATGCGCGAGGAGGAGCAGGCCAAGCGGGGATACCACAAGATCTTCCTGGGGTTTGCGGCCGGCGCCGGCAAAACCTATGAGATGCTTTCGGAGGCGAATCGGCGTAACCGGCGTGGCGAGGATGTGGTGATCGGCTATGTGGAGACGCACGGGCGCAAAGGCACCCAGGAACAGCTTGGTGAGTTGGAAGTCATACCGCGCCTCCGGGTGGAGTATCGCGGCGTGACTTTAGAGGAGATGGATACCGACGCCATCCTCAAGCGGTCGCCGCAGATTGTGCTGGTGGATGAGCTAGCCCACACCAACGTGCCCGGTTCGCCCCGGGGTAAACGCTGGCAGGACGTGGAGCTGCTGATCGAGGCTGGCATCGGGGTGCTCTCGACCATGAACGTTCAGCATCTGGAGAGCCTAAACGATCTGGTGCACGATATCACCGGCATCTGGGTAAGGGAGACGGTACCTGATCGGATCATTCACGAAGCGGATGAAAAGATGGTGGTGGATTTGCCGCCGCAAGCCCTCAT
>JAKBZR010000024.1 GCA_021842405.1 bacterium | reverse complement strand
GGGTGATGATGTGGAGAACGAGAATGGGATTATCGTTAGGCATAAACAGTCAGTGTGTACGCTCGCTCACGCTCGCGGCTCAGAGGTAGCTCGCAGGCTAGTAGATTGATTCCCAGACAACATTGCAGTACTAGGAGGGGAATGCTGAGGTGAGTGGGGCTTCAAGGGAAGAAAACATGTTGATCATAATTCGTGTGGATTTCTGCTTGAGGCAACGATCCCGTATCGTGTGGTTTTTTGATGAGGCAATGAATGAATTCATTCGGCATTCTGCCGTTTTCCGAACCGATTTACCTTGGAATAATCGTAGATTTGATGGTGGCATTGTTGCGGTTTGAAAATTTCACCTGGATTAAATAACTTCTCGTCAATGCGGAACTTTACCCGGATTCGGTGCGTATTTATGGGTAGCGCATGTCCTCCTTTTCACTCGAAGTCCATCAAATGATGGCACCCGGTGCCGCCGTAAGGCGCAGCGGGTTATTTTTTTATCTGTCTGAAATTAGTCTCTTGGAAGGCCGGTTTTCGCGCGTGCCAATGAGCGTTGGGTTGCAAATACGAGGGCGACGATCGCCTCCCGTAACGCCTCGGTGGTATCCAGCAACTCTAATTGAAGTAGATACCGATGCCGTGAGCTCAAGCCGGACATCGGCCGGGAGACGAGCACACGGGCATTGCATATCGGATCCCCCGCATAGGTGATCAACGGCAGCCGCAGCTTTAAGAGAGCGCCGGCGCGCACCGGCTTGTTGGTGATCACCCTCAATCCACCGGCTGAAATATCCACCACGGTGCCGCTCGCCGGATTTTCAATTGAGCCCGATACCGAAAAAACGATACCGATATCCACCGGCACCCGATAAAATTTGCGCCGCTGCACCCGTAAAAGAAACGGCGGTCTGGCCAGATACAGCGTAGCCAACACCTCATCGAGTCGCCGGTCGGCCAGGGTGCAGGTGAAAAGGTAGGCCGCTTTGGACAGCACGGCGGTGCCCTCCACCATGCAGCCGATCGGGAGCGAACTTAACTCCAAGTCATTCAAGCTGGTGACCACAATCAGGTAACGGCGATCAACGCTGATCACGTTGCTATGAATAGTTGCAAAGCTATCTTTAAGTGCAATACGAAGAACCGCCTCAACGCCCGGTTTTAAAATTTGCGGGTCCACTCGATTTTCGGGATCCAGGATGTCCCTGTTTGACTGTAATCTTCGTATCAGGGCTTTGATCACTGTCGTGGCCGTAATGGTGAATAAAATGATGAATAAAAGAAGCTGGATGGGCGTAATTTGCATCCAGAGTTGATGTAACTCAAGACGATCGGTTGCTCCTCCCGTATTCGCCGGCGTCATCGCCAGTATCAAGATGGAAGGAATACTGGTCATCGCCTGAACAAAATTCACCATTTCCCACCGCTTTAAAATCCGACCTCTTAATCTACGTATTTTCAGACATACCGTGCCGGTTATGCCTAAGGCAAGTACTGCCCAATTAGCTCAAGAAGAGATGACACTATAATATGAACTCCAAAGGGCTAAAATCACTCGTATCGAAACGCCGCCGACGCAAGCCACACGATACACTATAATTTCGGAAGAAACGGTCGTCAGGATCAGGGTGAGGCGGATACCGCGGTGTGGGAGGGAAGGGACAACTTCGATAACGTCTGATCCAGTTCGCTGGACGCTTCAGCTCGAAGCAGCATATTCGTATCCGAAAGGCCGCTGCTGTTCGAAGAGGCCAGATAGTCCAACAGCCCGTCGCACGACTGGGCTGCCAGACTGACGGCCTGGATTAAATGGTTTTGCGCTGAGTTCAACTCTTGCACCGGCGGCATCTTTTCAACCAGGTCGCTGATCGTGACCAGCCGGTCTTTGTTGGTTCGAACGGTGTCGTAATAGGTTTCGCGGGTAATGGTGCCCTCCTCAAACCCACCGTTCATGGCCGCTATCTTATTTAATGTGCCCTTTACATCTTCGACGATCGCTTTCATCACCTCAACGGATAAGCTGCGGTACTGATCAACCGCGTTGGGCGGCAGCAATGACCGGGACAGCGCCATCTCCTTTAAGCAATCGGTGTAGTCGCCGTTCAGCGCATCGAACTTGGCCAATCGCTCGTGAGGCAGGGGATTGTTTGGATTAGCTGCGGAAGCTCGATGATAGGTCTGCAGGGCGGAATTCTCATCTCCTTGGTTTAGCAGCAGATCGCCCAGCGCGACCTGGCAGGAAGCGGAGCGTGGATCCAGCTTGATCGCCTGCTCGTAAGCGGTTTTGGCATTTTCACTGTTGCCCACCGTTGCGTAGCAATCACCCAACAGCTTTTGCAATTTCGCGTCTTTGGGCATCAACATCGCCGCTCGGGCCGCCTCGCCCAGCGCCAGGTCGTTCAATCCACGCTCCTGGTAGGCTTTAATGAGCTGGCTCCGTAAGTCGGCCTGGAACGGGTTTTCATCAATGGCCTGCCGCAGCGATTCGATCATATTGGGAATGTCGCCGGTTCGGCGGAAATTGTCCACCAATATTTCGGCCGCGCTGAGGCCGGCGCTGTTTTGAGCGGCTGATTTCGGCGGTTGAGGCGCTTGCGCGGCGACAGCCGGTGCGGATGGCACCGGCTGAGACTGGACGGCTATTAAAGGCTGCTGGGTCAACTGATCCATCAGCGAGTTGACCGCGAGATGAATATTGCTCAAGAGGGTGTGCTTTTTGTTATCTTTTGGAGAGGAGAAATGGGTGTAAAAGGCGGTTCTCCAATCATGCTGGCCAACCGGCAGCAGAAGCTCATAACTGGCGATTACTTGTGCATCCACATATTTGGCATTTGCAATTACGACACCGCTCACGCCCATTATGTGGCCGATCCGTTCCGCTGCGGCCGCTGTGATGGGCTCCACTAGGTCGCTGGTGGTGAGTTTTCCCGATGAAAGCGCCTGCTTGATTTCCGGCATATCGGAGCTGTAGATAATCGGAACCGCATAGCCGGAGGTCCGAACCGCTCGATCAATATAGACCGAGAGGTCGAGCAGGTAGGTGCCCTTTTTGGGTGGAGACAGCTTGGAGTACTTCGATTGGGAGCGGCTGCTGATGATGAGCAGCGCCGGGAGATTCGCCCCAGTTTGTTTTGGCGGGGCCGAAACGAAAATCGTTGAAAGGTAGAGCAGCGGGAAGAGCGACCTCATTCGCCGACAATCCGGAGGCCGGCCTTACAGGCTTGAATTCCCCTTTTGGCCAGATCGGTTTCGCGGCCGGCCGTTATGAGCGCTTTGTATCCTGAGATCGCCTGTTCATAGTTCGAGCGCGCCTGATTCTTTTCGTCCAACTGCTGGTAACAAATCGCAATTTGCTGGTAGATACCGGGCGCCGCGTCACCCGCTCCATCCAACGCTTTGAGGTAGGTGTTTACGGCTCGCTGGTAGCTGCCTTCCAACTGATAGTGGGTGGCAATCTTTTGTAAGGAACGGGAATCCATGCTGGTGCTCGAACCGCCGGGTGATGGCGATGAGGCGTTGGATTCGTTTGCCGGTCCGACAATGATTTTAATGCGTCCTTGTGATTTGGATTGCCCCGGTGACGGCGCTTGATTGCCGTTTGCCCCGTTCGGATTGTTGGCTGAGTTACCGGTATCCGATATATGCACCGATGTCTGATTTGAGCTCTGGTTCGAGTTGATCGGCTGAGTCGGCATAATTTCAACCGGCTTCGGGGCTGATTGGACAGGCGACTGGTAGACCGGCCGCATCACTTGCGGCGGCGGAGCCGAAGCATAGTTATTGGGCGGGTAGTAGGCCGGCTGTTGCGAAGGCGTTGTTTGCATGGGTGAGTATCCGGGTGGGGCTTGCGGCGCGGCGGCGTAGGTGTTCGATGGCATCGCGCCGGTTAAAGGCCCCGTGCTATAGTATTGATCCGGTAGTCGGTAAGCTTTAATGGCGGGTGCGCTGCTGGTTGTGATGGGTGTGCCAAAGGTATCGGTGTCGGGCTTATTGCTCGGCTCGCCGTGCTTTAAAGCCACCCAGCCAAACAGAAAAATGACGATTACAAACAGTGCCACTCCAACGACCGCCGCACCGGTCGGGGTATCCAGGAAAAGCTGCCGCGGCACTCGGGTTGAAATCACCTTAACCTTGGGATGGTCAATGGGCGCATTGGCCTGGAGCTCTTCCAACGTTTCACGGTCCGCAATGCTGCCTGGATTTAATTCCAGCACCTTCTCATATTCGGCGATTGCTTTATCCCGATCACCCTGCTTCTTGTAAAGCATGCCGAGCAGGCTGTGCGCCGAGGTGCTGTTCGGCATCAGCTTCAGCGCCTTTTCGCAGTTCTCAATGGCGGCCGCCATATCGCCCTTTTGTTCTTTGGCGAATGCCAGCGCTAAAAGCTCACCGACCGATTCTTCGGCTGGCTTCATATCTTGGAAATCATCTTCGCTCAGGGAACGAGTGCGATCGTTATCGAGCTTCTGGCCGCAATGCTTGCAAAAGATGGCATCGGGTGTGTTTCGAGTGCCGCAATTTCCGCAAAACATATCAACACTTCCGGAATTAAGGTTCAGTTGAACGTTATCATCACTCATTTGATACGAATTGATACTAAATTTAGTTACACTTTGCCGTTACCAAATAGATCGGCATTATGCATCTTTGACGTTAGCCCTAAATGTTGAAATGCCGAACGGGTTGCTATTCGGCCTCTCGGCGTCCGGTTCAACAAACCGATTTGCACCAGGTACGGCTCGTAGACATCCTCGATGGTATCGCGCTCTTCGGACATGGCAGCGGATAAAGTCTCGATACCGACCGGGCCGCCGTCGTGCTTCTCTATGATAATACCCAGAAAACGGCGGTCAAAGTCGTCTAATCCCAGCGAATCGATGCCCATCAATTGCAGCGCTTTGGAAGCGACCTTTTCGGTAATTACGGAATCGGCTTTAACCTGAGCGTAGTCCCGAATCCGGCGAAGTAAGCGGTTGGCAATGCGGGGAGTGCCGCGCGCGCGGCCGGCGATCTCCATCGCGCCTCCATGTTCAATCTGAATTGCTAAAATTTTTGCCGCTCGCACGATGATCTGGTAGAGATCTTCGGCGCTGTAAAACTCCAAATAGTGAACGATCCCGAAGCGCTCCCGCAGAGGAGAGCTCAGCAGCCCGGCGCGGGTGGTCGCGCCAACCAGCGTGAACCGTTCCACCGGCAGCCTTAAAGTGCGGGCGCTCGGCCCTTTTCCGACAATCAAATCGAGCTGAAAATCCTCCATTGCGGGGTAGAGGATCTCTTCAACGGTACGTGGCAGCCGGTGAATTTCATCCACGAAGAGGATGCCGTTCTTCTCTTGGTTGGTTAAAATGGCGGCGAGGTCGCCCGGCCTTTCGATGGCAGGTCCGGATGTAACTCGTATCGGCGCTTCCATCTCATTGGCCAAAATATGACTGAGCGTGGTTTTGCCCAATCCAGGCGGACCGCAGAGCAGTACGTGGTCCAGACACTCCTTCCGCTGGCGAGCCGCTTCCAGCGATATCTGGATGTTTTCTTTGAGCTTGGGTTGGCCGATGAATTCCCGCAGCCGCTTCGGCCGAATGGATAGCTCGCCGACATCTTCCGGCTGAACCACCGGGCTGAGAATCGGGTTATGGCTGGTCATCGAGTGCTCACCTCTATCCACCCGTCTCCTCCGAAATATCAGATGCGGTGCGATAAACGAGCGGTAGAGTGGCCTTTGCCATTTCAGAAATTTTCACTTTGTTGTAACCGGCAACGTCGGTGTTCAGTGTGTCATGCACAACTTCAGTCCATTTTGAGGGCAATTTGCCGGCTCCGGTCATAATTCCCACGATTGAGCCGGCGGTTGCGCCGTTGCAGTCGGTATCGAAACAGGCTTGCACCGCTTTTGTAATGGTGCTGACCCAATCGCCCTCACCCCACATCAGCGCAGTGGCGACGATTATGGCGTTGCTGATCGTATGGCACCAGTCGTGTGCTCGAGTTTCGTCCCACTGCTGGTGAATGCGTTCAACCGCCTCATCGTAAGTTAAATCGGCCCGATGCCATTGCAAAACGGCCTGAATTGCAGCGGCCAACCGGCTGCGCTCCGGTATTTGCGATAAGCCGACCTCGATGATGGATCGCACGTCGTTCATTACGAAAGCGGCGGCGGTCATCGCGGCCACCCACATCGCGCCGTAGATGCCGTTTTTTACGTGCGAAATGGAGGCGTCACGCCAGGCGAATTCAGCGGCAAGCTCCGGATTTCCAGCCGCGGCATAGCCATAAAAATCGGCCCTGATTTGAGCGCCGATCCACTCCCGATACGGATTTCGGAAGGAGGCGGCAAGCGGTGGCGCCTTCAGCTCAACCAGATTCCGGTAGGCAACCCGCTCGGCGGTGCAGGTGCGCAGAATGGGGATATCGCTCAACCAGAACTCAGCCACCTGTGCCGGTGTGAAATTCGATCCGTAACGCTGCAAAACGGTCATACCGGCGGTGGTGTAATTGAGATCGTCATCGGCCGGCATTTCTTGAATGAGATCGGCGAAGGCGTTTTGGGGTTGCAGGTCATACTTTTTTTGAATATCGGCGGGAACTTGGTAATAAAAATAGTCGTTGAGGGGAAATCGGTGGGTGTCCATTAAATATCCCCACATCCGGTTCCGGCGCCACCCCTCCACCGGTTTACCGAGCAGGCATCCACAAACGCGACCTAGCCAGGCACCGTAAATCCGGTCATACCGTTCAGCTTCATTTTGAGTAAGTCGGGGCAAGGTGGGGCGGAGCGCCGGGCGAGCCTGTCGGATGGAATCGAGGTCGCTCGGCTCGTGGTAGGTGTATCCTGCTCGGATCGGCAACTCGATCGTTTGATCCAAAAGCCGCTCGGCGAACGCTTGATTGCTTAAATCGTCTAAATCGAGGGATAAAACGTTCTCGAACTGGTTTTCAAGAAGAGATAGATCGCGGCCCTCCTCTTCGCACTGCCGTCGCTCGGTTAGGATGTCCTCGCGACTCAAATATAACCAGGTATATTTCACCAGAAATCTCCTCTTGAGCGCAGAGCTTACCTTGACGAATGATTTCAGTTCTCTGGGTGATTTAGGCGGGTGTTACAGGGCGGTGTGCCTTGACCCCCATCCCGCCCTTCCCCCTAGAAGGGGGAAGGAGTTTAGCGGCGGGGCGAACGAAAATCATTCCCACAAAACTGAACTTTTTCACCTTGACGACAATCGGAGGCGGAAGGTATTATAAAAGTATCGGCGAGGCGGAGTAGCTCAGTTGGTTAGAGCATACGGCTCATACCCGTAGTGTCGGCGGTTCAAGTCCGCCCTCCGCTACTTTTTAACCGAAGCGGGTGGCTACCCGCTTCGGTTTTTGTATTATCCGGTATGGCCGTGAACAATCCTAATCTTCCGCTTTATCGGTCAGCTTATCGAGATCGGATGCGGTTTCGTCGAGGTTTATCTCCTCCTCGCTGAAGTCACCGGGCGCGCTCTCTTCATAGGAATCATCCCTGCCCTGAACCTGCCCGTCGGCACGCAGATCAGCCGACGGTGTGCTCACTTTGAGGTCGAGATCATCCGCCTCCGGGAATTGGGCCAGTTCGCCCTCCGTTTCTTCGAGCGCCACCTCAATTTCGGAATCAGAGGTTGCGTCGCCCAAAATCAACTCCGCCCGTGCGGTTATGATCTCGGCTGGCGTTTCATCGCTGATGGATGGCAATCCCAAGGGCGCCTCGCGAACCAACGGCTCTAGCACCAGCGGCGAGCCGTCCGGTGTGGCCGGTTGAGTGCTGCGGTACCTTGGCAACCCGGTACCGGCCGGAATTAAGCGGCCGATAATTACGTTTTCCTTTAGACCGAGCAAGTCATCCCGTTTCCCCCGCACCGCCGCCTCAGTCAGCACACGGGTGGTCTTTTGGAACGATGCGGCGGAGAGGAAGCTGTCGGTTGCCAGCGACGCTTCGGTGATGCCCAGCAGTATCCAGTCGGCGATCGCTTCGGTTCCCGGCAGATCAAGGCTCCTCACTCTGGCGTTCTCATCCTCAAAGATGAACTTGTCCACCACCTGTCCGGGCAGGAAACGGGTATCGCCGGCCGAACGGATTTTCCGCTTCCTCAGCATTTGGCGAACGATCACCTCTACGTGCTTGTCGTTGATATCCACTCCCTGCGACTTATATACGCTTTGGATTTCGCGCACCAGGTACTCCTGCACCCCACTGGGACCCTGCAGCTCGAGCACTTTTTGCGGGTCCAGCGGGCCTTCCGTCAGCCGATCGCCCGGATGCAGCTCGTCTCCAACTCGAACCTCCAGCTCACCTCGGTAAGGAACCAGCACCGTCTCTCGAATGGTAATCACTTCGATGCCGGCCTCTCGAATGCGGCGTGCAATTCGATCAGAAACGGGATCGCCGGCCGATGCGATCAGCTCTCCATTTGGGTCCTCCACGTTTTCAGCGAGCATCTTGCCGGTGATTTTCGTTTCATCGAGTACCGGCAGCTTTGAGTGGATCACGACATACCGGAGGCCCTTGGATTCAATGGCCGATACTCGCCCCGAAAATTCGGTGATAATGGCCTGACCCTTTGGTTTGCGGGCTTCGAACAGCTCCACCACTCTCAACAGACCGCCGACCTGATCTTCTAGCACCTTCAGCATCGCCTGGATGGCGCGGCCCCGCTCCCGCTCCGGACCTTCAATCCCTTCCGAGAAGTTCACCAAGCCTCGCTTAATATCTTCGTGCAGCTCGCGAAGGGTGTTCTCCCGCTTTTGTTTGACGTTGGCCACACCAGTCAGGTATTTGCCCGCCACCCCTCCAGTATGGAATGTTCTCATCGTGAGCTGAGTGCCAGGTTCACCGATGGACTGGGCGGCGATAATTCCCACCGCGACGCCGATATCAACCCGTTTGCCGGACGCCAGATCACGCCCGTAGCAAAGCGCGCAGATACCCCTCCGCAACTCGCAGGTAAACGGCGATCGGACCCCGACACGCAGTGAGGAGGTAAAGCTCAGCACATCGCGCAACTGGGTGGTGCTCTGGACATTACCATCCGGGCGCCCGTCACCCTTTCCGGCGCCGGAAGGAGTTTCAGTTGGAGTGGGAAGGTCGGTATTGCGCCAAATCCCCTCCTCCACCAACTTTTCAGCCTGCTGCAAGGTGATTGTATCGCCGGCGTAGGCTACTGTTTCACCCGACTGATTGACAACCGTCTTGAAGACAACCCGAAAGCCATCCATTTCGGTTGCGATCTCATCGGTTATTTCATGGCCGGCCTCTACCCAAACCTCATTATTGGTGAGCGGATGGAAAATGGTTTCGCTCACGTAGCGCCCCCGGATTCGATCGCTCAGCTTTTCGAGGACCTCGCCGTTTTCAATAATTTCCTCAACGAATATCCCGCGGCTGGTGCCGCAGTCAAGGTCACGGACAATCACATCTTGGGCCACGTCAACCAGACGGCGGGTTAGGTAACCGGCATCGGCGGTCCTTAATGCGGTATCGGCCAGACCCTTGCGCGCCCCATGTGTGGAGATAAAGTACTCCAGAACGGAGAGGCCTTCGTGGAAGTTCGATTTTATAGGCAGGTCTTCGATCAGGTTACCGAATGGATCGGACATCAAGCCGCGCATACCGGAGAGCTGGGTGATCTGCCGCGTAGATCCACGCGCGCCCGAATCGGTGATCATATAGATCGGGTTGAAGTGGTCAATGCTCTCCATAATCGCATCAGCCACGTTGTCGGCTGCTTGCATCCAGTAGTTCAGCACCTGCTGTTTGCGTTCACCCTGGGTGATCATTCCGCGGCGGTACTGGCGGTTCAGGTCGGAGACCTTTTTCTCGGCCTCCGTAATAATCGCTTCCCGCTTGGCCGGAATGTCCATGTCGGTCATCGAGATGGTCACTCCGGATTGGGTCGCGTAACGAAAGCCAAGATTTTTGATATCATCCAAAAACTTAATGGTGCGCTGTTTCCCGCAGGTGTGGTATACCTCGGTAACCAAATTTGCGACCGTTTTTTTGTCCATGGTTTGGAATAAGTAGCGGTCGCTATACCTCAACTCGTCGGGCAGAATTTCATTAAAGATCAACCGCCCGGCGCTGGTATATCGGGACGGATCATCACCGCTACCAAAGATCTCGGAAACACCGTTGCGGACGATCCGGACCTGTATCGGGTCGTGCAGGCCGATCTTTTCCAACTGATAAGCCAGCAGGGCTTCATCCGGATTCGAGAAAGGAACCGGTAGCGGCTGCATATTCTCACGCATGTTGGTCATGTAGTAACAGCCAAGGATAATATCTTGGATGGGGGCGACCACCGCGCTGCCGTCAGCCGGTTTAAAGATGTTGTGACTGGCCAGCATCAGCACGCGAGCTTCCGCCTGCGCATAAGCGGAGAGCGGGACGTGAACCGCCATCTGATCTCCGTCGAAGTCAGCGTTGAAGGCGTGACAGACCAGCGGGTGCACCTGGATCGCTTTGCCATCTACCAGCACCGGTTCGAAAGCCTGAATGCCCAGGCGGTGGAGGGTCGGCGCCCGGTTCAGCAGAACGGGATGCTCGCTGATGACCTCATCCAGCGCATCCCAGACTTCGGGCCTCATTTTATCAATCATGCGCTTGGCGGTTTTGATGTTGCTGGTATAGCCGCGCTCCACCAGCGCCTTCATCACGAACGGCTTAAACAGCTCCAGCGCCATCTCCTTCGGCAGACCGCACTGGTGCAGTTTCAGGTGCGGCCCCACTACGATAACCGATCGGCCCGAGTAATCCACTCGCTTGCCAAGCAGATTCTTGCGGAAGCGCCCCTCTTTACCCTTCAACATATCGGAGAGCGATTTCAGCGGCCGATTGTTGCTGCCAACCACCGGCCGGCTACGACGACCGTTGTCAATGAGGGCGTCAACCGCCTCCTGCAGCAGCCTTTTTTCATGGTTGACGATACTCTCCGGCGCTCGGATTTCGGTGATCTTTTTGAGGCGGTTATTTCGGTTAATGATGCGCCGGTAGAGGTCATTCAGGTCAGAGGTGGCAAAACGCCCTCCGTCCAATTGAACCATTGGGCGCAGCTCCGGTGAGATAACCGGGATGCAATCCAGAATCATCCATTCCGGCCTGGTTCGGGAGTTCTTGAACGCCTCCACGATTTCAAGCCGCTTGATGGCGCGAAGGCGTTTGGGACCTTGAGATTGGCTCACCTCTTGTTGTAGCTCACGCTGAAGCTGGTCAAGGTCAATCTCCTCCGCCAGCTCCTTTACCGCGACGGCGCCTTGCCCAGCCCGGAGCGCGCCATCCAGGTTCACTCCGAGACGCTGCAGGCTGTCTCCACGCCGGTGTTGGACGACCTCCAGCAACTGTTCGAGGCCGCGGTACTGATCTTCGGTAATCAGCTCGCATTTGGAGATTTTTTCAATCAGTGTCAGCGATTCATTCAGCTCCTGGATGCACTCCAGAGCCTCTTTCTCTTCTTGCTTGATGCGATCATCGTAGAATTGACGGCGGGATGCGATGTCGGATTCAGTCCAGGGCTGCGGGGCTTCACCTTCCGGATCGAGCGATTCGACCATCTCGTCGTGCTTCTTGATGTCCTCCAGCAGCTTTTGATCCATCCGATCGCTCAGAGTTGATTGGTCATGCTCGATGTGAGCGATCTCTTCTTGCACTGCAGCCCTTATATTATCCAGCGCATCATTAATTTTCTGGCGGTCCACCGAGATGACAATGTAGGAGGCAAAATAGATCACCTTTTCCAGGGAGCGCGGTGGAATGCCCAGTATGAGCGAAAGCGGACTGGGCACTCCTTTTAGATACCAGATGTGACAGACCGGCGAAGCGAGTTCGATGTGTCCCATTCGCTCGCGCCGAACCTTGCTTCGAGTCACTTCCACGCCGCAGCGGTCACACACGATACCTTTAAATTTAACCTTTTTATAACGCCCGCAATGGCACTCCCAGTCCTTTACCGGGCCGAAAATCTTTTCACAAAACAGGCCGTCACGTTCCGGCTTAAAAGTACGATAGTTGATGGTCTCCGGCTTTTTCACTTCGCCGCGCGACCATTGGCGTATCTGCTCGGGCGAGGCAATACCGATGCGAATTTTGGAAAATGTACTTGCGTCTATCATCAAGCTCTCCGGGGGTCTCCTGCCAATAAGTTCACTGGTCAGTATATTTATTACTTCGATAAGTGTTTTTTGTCGCCGCGAACGGCAAGCCAGGCAAATATGGCACGGTTATTTACCGGCAATCCGTTCGCCTGGCCACATTCGTTCTCGCTACCGGTAACCGGAGCGATCAATCCTCATGGGGGGGTAGTCCTTCGATCCTATGAAATCGGCGGGATGGTGTTCGTCTGGTTTCGTTTTCATTATCATTTTCGTCCTCATGATCCTTCAGGTCAATCGGTTGGTCATGGCCGTCTTCCACCACAACGCGTAATCCAAGGCTTTGCAGCTCGTTCACCAGTATCTTAAACGATTCGGGAACGCCGGGTTCCAGCATGTTGTCGCCCTTTACGATGGATTCGTATGTTTTTACGCGTCCCATTACGTCATCGGATTTGATGGTCAATATCTCTTGAAGCGTGTATGCAGCGCCATAAGCTTCCAGTGCCCACACCTCCATTTCGCCAAATCGCTGCCCGCCGAACTGCGCCTTGCCTCCCAACGGCTGTTGGGTCACCAGCGAGTAAGGGCCGGTTGACCGGGCATGGATTTTATCATCCACCAGGTGGGCGAGCTTCATCATATAGATATGGCCCACCGTGATCGGTTGATTGAAGTATTCGCCGGTTAAGCCGTCACGCAACTGAATTTTACCGGTCTCGGGATCAATGCCGGCTCTGATCCAGGCGTTGTATTTAATTCGATTCACAATCTCAGCGATGAGGTCATCTGAATCGTTGATACTTTCCTCGGCCGGCATGTAGGCCGAGCTTTCAGATTGAATAACATCGGATTCCGCGGCGGTATCCGGCAATGTAACCGGCGGAGCGGCAACCATCCGGCTGATGGTTTCCAGACGATCCTCGTCCAGTTGCCGCAATTCGGCCTCGACTCGACTGAGCATCTCGTCCAGCGATTCGGCATCCTCCAAATCCACCTTGAGGCGTAAATCGGTCGTTAAGTAGTTAGACAACGACAGCGCTCTTTGGTGACGGGCGAGGCGGTCCATCTCTTCGAGGATCTCCTGTTCGGTGGAACCTTCAAAGGGTGGATTAACAAAACTGCAATTTAGATGCCGGCCCACCAGACCCAGGTGTGTTTCCAGAATCTGGCCGATATTCATTCGCGAAGGGACGCCGAGCGGGTTCAGCACGATATCCACCGGCGTTCCATCCGGCAGAAACGGCATATCCTCTTCCGGCAAGATTTTGGAGACGACACCTTTATTGCCGTGCCGCCCAGCCATCTTATCGCCCTCCATCACCTTCCGCTTCTGGGCGATGTACACGCGCACCAGTTGGTTCACCCCGGCCGCCAGCTCATCGCCGGGCAACCGAACCAGTTCGCCTTGGCAGCGGTCACATATTGTATGTTCGGGGCGTTTGCTGTAGTTATAGACCGCCTTGCAGCGGCCGCACTGATATTTGAATCGGGAGAAGACCTTTACATCCACGATTCGCCCCTTTTCACCGTGCGGAACCCGAAGCGAAACGTCACGGGTCTCCTCTGCCTTTTTGCCGAAAATAGCGATGATCAGGCGCTCTTCAGCGGTCAGCTCGCCCTGCCCCTTCGGAGCCACTTTGCCGACCAGAATATCTTCTGGTCGCACCTCGGCACCAATGCGGATGATGCCGTTTTCATCGAGGTCTTTAAGCTGCTCTTCGCCCACGTTAGGAATGTCACGCGTAATCTCTTCCGGACCCAGCTTGGTGTCGCGCGCTTCCGTCTCATATTTTTCAATGTGAATGCTGGTGTACACGTCGTCCTTCACCAGCCGTTCAGAAAGCAGCACCGCGTCCTCGTAGTTGTAACCGCCCCAAGGGACGAAGGCGACCAGCACGTTCTGGCCAAGCGCCAGTTCACCTTGGTCGGTGCAGGGGCCATCGGCAATCACCTGCCCGGCGCGCACCCGTTGGCCTTTATTCACCAGCGGCCTCTGGGTGATACAGGTTGCCTGATTGCTGCGCAGCATATTGAGCAACCGATAGCTATCCACCTGATTGTTGGGGGTTGTCACCTCGATCATTTCGGAGGTAACGTAGGTTACGGTGCCGGATCGCCAAGCGATCACCACCGCCCCTGAATCCAGCGCAGCCCGCCGCTCGATGCCGGTTTTCACCAGCGGGGCTTCCGGGCGCAAGGTCGGAACCGCCTGCCGCTGCATATTGGATCCCATCAGTGCTCGGCTTACGTCGTCGTTCTCCAGGAAAGGAATCATAGCCGCCGCCACCGAAACGATCTGCATGGGCGAGACATCCATCAGCTCGACCTGCTCTTTTGCCACCACCGGATACTGATCCTCATACCGCACCTGAATTTGAGGCCGGATAAAACGACTGTGGGAATCGAGCGGCTCGTTGGCCGGCGCAATGTGATAGTGATGGTCCACATCGGCGGTGAGATACTCGATATCATGAGTGACGACGCCGTTTTTCACCTTGCGATAGGGAGTTTCCAAAAAGCCATACGCATCCACCCGCGCGTGAATGGCCAGCGAGCCGATCAACCCGATATTTGGGCCCTCCGGCGTTTCAATCGGGCATATCCGGCCGTAGTGGCTATGGTGGACATCGCGAACCTCCAGCTTTGCGCTTTGACGGGAGAGGCCGCCTGGACCCAGCGCGGAGAGCCGGCGCTTGTGAGCCAGCTCGGCCAGCGGATTGGTCTGGTCCATAAATTGTGATAACTGGCTGGAGCCGAAAAAGCTCTTAATTGCGGCTGAGACCGGCTTCACCGAAAGAACTACCGAGGGCAGCGCGCTCTCAGTATCCATAGAGGTCATTCGCTCTTTCGCCACCTTCTCCATGCGCAGAAAGCCGAGCCGAAGCTGGCTGTAAAGGAGCTCTCCCACTGAACGCACCCGCTTGTTTTCGAGGTGGTCAATATCGTCAGTGTTGCCCTCGCCGGCGTCCAGGTTAATCATGTAGCGGAGGATGCCTATCAGGTCGGAACGGGTCAAAGTTTGTGCGGTGAGAGGCAGCGCGTTCCCCAGCTTGCGATTGATTTTATAACGGCCCACCTTCGCCGTACCGTAGCGGCGTGGATCGTAAAAGATATTAAGCAGCAGCGTGCGCGCGCCGTCCTGCGTAGCCGGGTCGCTGGGGCGGATTTTCCGGTAGATGTCGAGTAGGGCATCATCCGGGTTATGAGCGCTGTCTTGTAGCAAGGTGGCGTCAATGTAACGGTTGAGCTCCAGCACTTCGAGCGACTCTAATTGTAAGCCTTCGATACGGCGTGCGATGTCCCGGTCAATCTTCTCATAGCCGTGAATAATGATCTTCTTGTTGTTCCGGGGGTCTTCCAGATCGAACGCCAGGCGCTTGCCGATCAGCTCATCACGGGTAGGATGCTCCAGTGTTTTCCGAGTTGAAAACAGGTTGATGATGTCCTTGGTGGTATCGCATCGGGGCTCGAGCGTCAGCACCGTATCCGGTCCGATCTGCTCGGCCAGCCCTTTCAGCATCGCTTCACTGATGCTGGCTCCCGCCTCAACGATGATTTCACCGGTTTCCGGGTCGGCGACCGGCTTCACCAAGGTAAACGGCTGGATGTAATCTTTAACCGGACCTGAATGCCCGCCCGCTTGCGCTTCTTCTTTGCGGTAAATCCACAGCTTTTCCAGCGCATTGGCGACGCTCATCTCCATTGGAATGCAGGCGGGAGGGAAGTGGCCTAACGCGCGAATCAGGGTGGTTACCGGAAACTTTCTCGTTTGTCCTATGCGAACGGTCACTTCCGTGTTGGCATCGCTTTCAACGTCCACCCAAACGCCTTCGCTAGGTATAATGGTGGCGTAGTAGAGCACACGGCCGCTGATATCAATGTTGTCCTTGAAGTAGACTCCAGGCGAACGAGCAAGCTGGCTGACCACCACGCGCTCGGCGCCGTTGATGACAAAAGTCCCTTTGTCGGTCATCAATGGCAAATCACCCAGGTATACTTCACTCTCGATCATCTCTTTATTGGGCTGGGTAAGCTGTACCTTGACCTTTATCGGCGTTTCAAAGGTAGCATCGCGATCACGGCATCCGTCAACCGAATACTTGGGTTGACTAAGCGTGAAATCAATCAATGAGATGGAGGTATTGCCCGTAAAATCGGTTATGGGAGAAAAGCTGTCAAAAAGCTCTTTTAATCCTTCTTCCAGGAACCAACGATAAGAATCGAGTTGCAGTTCAACCAGGTTTGGAATATCAATAACGGGTGAGGTCTTTTTGGTAAGGTGCTGGACTTCCTTCATGCAGTGGGCCTCCTATTGTGACGCACAAACATCTATTATACCGCGAATAAAAAATCCGCGTCAAGTAGAGGGAGGGCTTTTTCGGCTGATTAATCGTTTATTTTTTGAATAGGGTCTTAATGGCGGGCGGTATTCCAGTAAATCGCTCAGTTATTCAGAGATCGCCAGGTCGTCTGCGAAGGCGCGCAGCGTATCAGGCCCCAACGTTACCCGTTCCTTATAGTTGGGGTGGTTGACCACTAAAATAAGAGGGCCGATTGATTTTTTCAGCAATGTCTCCTGGGCTGGCGTAAAGTTCCATGTGACGTAATGCACCGCACTGATCTTGTCCTCCTTGCTGTATCCCTGATCGTAGATGCCGTCGCAGCGGCTGCCATCCGGAAATTCAATCCAAACCATTCCTCGATCGTCAATCCCGTACAGGCGGTCCAACAGCTCCTTGATGCGAGCGGAGTCGTCAATTTCAATAAACATGGTGGAACGGAGTTGGAGCGGACCGCCAATCATCTCGTTGTAGGTCTCGATCTCGTGCCTGATCGCACGCTCGTCCACAATGCGCTCCGCCCGGATCATCTCCTGGATTTGAAAGAGCACCGTGTCATGGTTTTCAAAGACAAAGCTCAGATGAGGCCCGACGATAACGCGCCGGGCGGCCTTCACCTCCTTGACGTGCTGGCGGAAAGCCGTCCTTGCCTTTTCGTATTCGGTTAAAGCCTTGATCTCTTCCAGTACTACCGGTTTCATAAATCGCTCCTCATCCGTCAGATTTTCTTTAAGAGGATGTTGAATAATACGGCAACCACTTCCTAACGCAATGCGATTTGCCTAATCATACATTTCCAAGCCGTAGGCCAGTGCAATTACCTCAATGGGATGCAAGGTCTTGAGACCGGCGCCCTTCTCGATCTGTAACCCACAAAAAGAGCAGTCGGCCACCGGCTGAGCCGGCATATCGCCCGATTGCGCCTCCTGCATCCCACTGATCATACCGGAGCCGACCTGCAGCGACATCTCGAAGTAGTCCTTCTTGAATCCCCAGGTTCCGTCCACGCCGCAACACCCCTTATTGATGAACTCCACTTTAGTGCCGGGCAGCAACCGGAGCAGCTCCAATGAGCGATTTCCCATGTTCTGTATTTTCAGGTGACAGGGTTGGTGATAGGCCAAGCGGGGCGGCGGCTCCTTGAAATCAAGTTTGAGTTTGTTCTCTCTTTTCAACTTCATCAGGAACTCGGCAAGATCATACGTGTGGTCAGCAACCAGGCGGGCGTCCTCGCTGTCGAGCAGTTGTGGGTATTCCGTTTTAATCATCATTGAACAGGTGGGTTCCGGCACCACGATATCGTAACCTTGTCGAATATAGGCGGCAAATTGCTTCACATTGTAACCGGCATGATAATCGCGGGTGTTTTGCACATCGCCGATGTCCAGTTTCGGCATTCCGCAGCAGCGCTGGGAAGGGCATACGACCTCAATATTGTTATGTTGAAACACCGCCATCAGCGCACGGCCCACCTCAGGATAGTTGTAGTTCACGAGGCAAGAGTAGAAGAGCGCCACTTTTGCAACCGGCTCTTCCGGTTGGGCAAATCGCTTTTTGTGGAACCACCTCGCAAAGGTGCCGCGATTCGCCGGTGGCAGGTTGCGGTCGCGATGAATGCCGAGCACTTTTTCCATCAGCGTCCGATGAAGATGATTGCGATTCATCCGGTTTATCATCCGCGCCTGCAAACCGGTCTGCATTCGTCCGACGGTATCCGGATTGCCCAACATTTTGTCTGAAAGCGAGTGGCCGTTCTCTTTCATCCGGACCGCCCGCGCCCTCATCATCAGGCGCGGGAAATCGAGATGGTATTCATGGGGCGGGGTATATGGGCATTTCGGGTAACAAAGTTTGCACTGATAGCACAGCTTTTCGATCTGCTGATGGTCGCCGGCATCCAGCTTTTCGATACTGTCTTTCTCATCGGCGGTGTGAAACATGTACTTGAAAGAGGGGCATAGGTTGAAGCATAGACGGCATCCGTTACAAATGGTGAAAATCCGGCGCATCTCTTTATCGAGTGCGGCCGGGTCGTAAAAGTCGGGGTCGCTCGTATCGTAAAACAGGGATTTCTCAACGCCGGTCAACTCAGACATCCCACCAATGCTCCTTCTACGGGAATATTGAATCGCTCAAACGGGTGTAGTTGTTGAAAAAATACGGTAATGCCTCTGCGTCGTCATTCCAGGGCCGCAAAGCGGAACCTGGAATCCAGAGCATCCGCATCGGGCTGGATCCCCGCCATCCACTCCACTGGAGTGGAGCCATGCGGGAATGACGAAGCGGCGAAACCCGATAAGCTTTTCAACAACCACTTGTGTGCCATCCGCTGCATTTCATCCGGCCAGCGAATGGTCGGGGGTATGTCGAAAGGTGTTATGATCGCAAATCACAAACCTGACAGCCTGACATACCCCCAATTAGCTCCTCCAGTCATGGGAGGTATATTGAAAGCGAGTGGGACTATCAGTCCCCACTCCATTCGATTAAGCGTTCAGCGTGTCGAACGCTTTCTGGAATCGCCCGGCGTGCGATTTTTCAGCGCGGGCCAAAGTTTCAAACCACTCTGCGATGTCCTCAAATCCTTCCTCGCGAGCGGTTCGTGCGAACCCGGGGTACATTTGGGTGTACTCGTAGGTTTCCCCTTCAACCGCCGACTTTAAGTTCAGATCGGTGGCTCCAACCGGCATATTGGTAACCGGGTCGCCGATTTTCTCCATAAACTCCATGTGTCCGAAGGCGTGCCCGGTTTCACCTTCGGCGGTGTCACGGAAGACGCCGGCCACATCGGGATAGCCTTCGACGTCGGCCTGGCGGCTATAGGACAGGTAGTGTCGGTTCGCCTGCGATTCGCCGGCGAAACCGTCCTTGAGATTTTTCAGTGTTTTTGAGTCCTTCAGATCCGGCATGGTTATCTCCTCGCTTGAATGATGTGATTTTTCGGAGCGGATGCCCCGAAAGGGTTGGGCGTTGGATTAGGCTTCCCAGTGCCCAGCAAGTAACTTACGGGTTTCGTCGGTGTGCGTGGCTTCCTCTTGGAGGAAGTTTTCGGCCTGAATCCGAACACCGTACTCGCCGACCTCATCGGCAATCTTGATGATCTCGGCGTAGGCTTTCACCGCTTCCTCTTCGGCCGACAGCACATACTGCAAGAGCGTGCGTGGATCGGTGGAATGCGGAACCGCTTTGGGTTCAGTGGTGGGATCGCCGCCTAGCGCTGCAACTTTTCCGGCCAGGTATTGGGCGTGAAGGGTCTCGTCGGCGACCTCGGTCTGGAAAAAGGTAACCAATTCCGGCCGATAGGGTCCGGTTACGACCGCCGCGTAGTGCAGGTACTGGATAATAGCCTGATACTCGGCTGCCAATTGACGATTCAGGGCGGCAATCAGTTGATCTTTACTCATATTTGAGCTCCTTCGTTGGAATTGCAGGTGCTATCTGAATGCTGATAACGCAATGGATCACTATTCGCCGCGCATCGTGGACATAGACCAAACCATTCGAGACGATAATGGGATACCCGAAACCCGGACGACAATTCAACCTTTGCCTTAGTGGATTCATCCGGCGCTGCATCCACATCTTCAATAGCACCGCAGTGAAGGCAGACGACATGATTGTGGGGCCCGGGATAACCATCGAAGCGGGTTCGGCGGCCGGCATATTCCATCGAAGTGATGGCTCCCTCCATCTCAAGGCTCCTCAGGATACGGTACACGGTGGCTAAACTGACCCCCGGAACCCGCCCACGAACTTGATCATAGACCCATTCGGCGTTCGGGTGAGTACGAGTGCTCCTCAGCGCCTCCAAAACAGCTTGGTATTGTCGTGTCTTTCTCATAGCAAATGTAAATGATAATCGTTATCAACGACTGTTAGATTATAGCATTAACGGTTATTTGGCTGTCAAGCGTTTTTCAACGATTTTTCAATCTTTTTGATGAAGCGGTTCGGCAATGCCTGAAGATGGGCACTCATTGAGGAGGGGCAGGCCCGGTTCCCCGGTTAAGGCGAATCGATCGGCTCGGAATCTGTTTCGGTTTGGAGTGTTTCCGGTTTGTTCGGCGCCTTATTCCGAGATGATTTAACGGATAGAGGTGCGGTTAAGTTGCTGAATCCCAGCGACCTCATCTTGCCGATGGGGCCGAAAAAGTACTGGAGGGTGATCCCGTGTCGTACCGTCACTCTAGCGGTATGGCCGTCGGTCGGCACCAGCCGCTTGGCAACCAGGTCGTAAAGCTCGTTCTGCTCACCATCTGAAGGGGGCAGACTGATGATACGGGTACCGGGACGATCGGCATGGATGGTGAGCCATCCACCATCCGCATACACCACATCACTTTCGCCGGAGGTGAATAGATGCACATCAGCGTACCGGCATAGCCCCTGGAACCATTCGGTGGAGAGTGCCAACTCACCGCAGAATACCGATCGCCAATCGGAATGGTTGCGAGCTGCAATCGAGACGGCTCCGCTCTGCTGGTAAACCGCCAGCGGTGTCGCATCATCGTCCACCACTGAAATGGATGGGTTGCGGCGCTCGCGGTTACCCAATTCGCGGCGGCGCAATCGGGCGGTGACTGGATGCCGTGAATCCACAATCCGACTGCCGCACTCCGAATTCCACTCCTGCGGCCGCAGCGACATCCCAATCAGATCGCTCACGTTTTCGGCCGTTTCCCCTCGGTCACTGCAAGTTCCGACCGGACCGATCCAAGCGAGAGTCCGACCGCCGCCATGCAGGCGTTCGATGATCGCAGTTCTTTCTTCCTGCGTAAGCCGGTAAGCGTTTAAGAAGATATAGAGCTTAGCATCCAAGGGAAAATTTGGATGGGTGACGTCACTTTGTAAATGAAAAGAGACGGAGGCGCCTGTCCGTATCAGAGCGCTCCGCTGGCCAAGGATATCTTTAACACGACTTTCATCGCAATTGATGTGGTTAAGGCTGCGCTCATCAATCAGCGCAATGACCTGGGAGGACGAGCTGGGACGGGTTTTTAACGCATTGCGATAGGTTTTAATGAACTCCGACATCTTTTCCCAGTAGAAGGGATCATCCAGCCAGCCCTCACCCCAAAGGTCCATCCAGCCGATGCCGGCGGCGCTTGCCAGCGCCTGCCCAAATCCGCGGCGGTGTGCGTTTTCAGTATCGGAGCGGGTTAAAAAGCGCACATTGTAATCGTCGTCACCTCCCTCACCGGCCAGATCGGTTTTAATGTCCTCTTCCGAGATCCATAGTTTCCGATGGAGCCTCACTGAGCCGATCGGCGCCGGATAGGCGGCGCTCCCTCCCAGCGATCGGGATTGGCGGTAGCCGGGCGGCCCCGCCACGATGTCAATCGCCGGGGAATCCAAAAGCTGGCCTAAAGCTCGATGGCCTGAGTGGGAGTGGGCAAATTCAAAGGTGTACCCATAGCAGACTGAGGCCAACATTCGGTTGAACGTCTTCTGCTTGATCACATGAGCCAACCCCAAAATCCGCTGCACCATCGTCTCTGAAGTGAACGCATAAAAATCAAGCAGCCGACGATTTCGGCGCTGTTCAAGGAAGAATCGCTCCGGGCCGGTTGGAGTGGGGGGGTTAGGGATTTCGGCGGTCGAAAACTGCACATCGCCATCATACCAGGCCGCTCGCAGCTCGATCACGTCATTGTGGTATTTCGCGATCAACCATTGGCGAAAAGCCTCCCGATTTACATCGCTGTGGTCAAACCCATCCTCCTTGCCCAGGAACCATTCGCCGCGCTCCAGATGAATGCCGATTACACGGCTTCCATAATCGCCGGCATTGAAGTGGTCCAGCAAACCGGCCAGTGAACGCTCCGCCGCCTCCCAAAACAGATCGCTTCCCAATGAGGGATCACCGGTCTGTTCATTGTGAACCGAAAACTCACTGAAATGACTGCGCCGCCAGCCGGGCGCCGGTTTGAAGACGACACGCGGCATAACATAACCGCCGGGGTCTCCTTCCAGCAGCTTCTTCAGTCGGCGATCCGCCTCAGCAAAACAGTCGGCGCTGTCCGGCGCAGGAACCGGAATTTCAATCAGCGTACTGTGAAAATGCACTCCGGCGCGAGCTGCCTTTTGCACCTGGGATAGGATCCGTCCCTCATGATCCCGCGAATCGAGATTTCCAAAGAAGAAAATGGGGACCTGTATGGCGCGCTCAATTTGGATCTGCGGCAAATCGTTCCGAACGATCAGCTTGGTGCCGCCCGGCTTTGATACGAATTCGATCGCCGGCTTTTTTTTACGGCGTTCGGCTGATTTTGGACCGCGCACCGGCTTGGCTTCAGGAATTTGAGGTTCGAGGCATCGCTCTTCAACCGGTGTTTGAGGCTTGCGGCGGCGTGATCTTCTCCTTGGTTTTTCAACGGTTTCAATCGGAGCATCGGTTGGCGGAGCAATGGTCTTCGCCTCGATCACTTCGGCTTGTGTATCTACAACTGTTTTTTCTGCCTGTTCAATGTTTTCCGTGGCAGGAGCATCATTTAGCGACGGTTGTTGTTTCTTGCGACTGCGGCGACGCGATCTGGAGACCGGGTTCCCTTCGCTCGATCCGGTTGATTCTTCCGATTTCTCTTTAGACCCCTGGCTGGATACCGGCTTTTTGGCGTAACGCCTCGGCGCCCGGCGGCGTTTTGATGCGGGTGCCGATTGTTGCTCGGCAGTGGGAGCTTCAATCGCCCCTTCCGTCTCCTTGTTTACCAGCGATTCCTCATCGCTCATTCATCAATCCTCCAAATGTATGACAACGGCCGCTATTCACTAAAAAGTGCTCAAAAAACATAACATTGCGAAATCATTATACTGCCGAAGCGAAATCGCGTCAATTGAGTGAGTTCAGTTCTGCGGGAATCATTTTCGACAATGTTGGATGCACCCCCACCCTGATTTTAGATGAGCGCAATGAACCTAACTCAAAATCAAGGATTGGTCATTCCGACCGCTTTACGCGCCTTCTCGACGGCGGTGATATAGGCGGTCGGCAGGTTTTGCGGCGGCCACCAGTGCGGCTTTTGGCAGTAGAGCCAGACATAACGATCACACTTTTTTAACGCAAGGGTCAGCGCTTCAGTGAGTTCGGCCGGCGGCCGCGGGTTTAGATTCAAGTTGTGGATGTGCCAGCCTTTGGATTGCTCATTCATATCCATCCAGATGCCGAACCCGATGGAGAGGTGATGGCGATAAGCGTTTGGCACTGAGCAGATCGTGAGCGCACTCGATGTCTGCATCCGGTAACCGTAATTGAAATCGGCGGGTGTGGTATAGTCATAAGCTCCTTCAAATCCGTCCACAATGGTGGTTTTGCCTTTGGCCGCTTCAAACAGGCCGTCTAGGAACGGGGCCAACAGGCCGTAATGGCTGGCCGCCAAGTCGGCTCGGCTCCTCCCCGTATAATAGTATCCGAAAGTGAGAAAGAGGGTTAAGCCGGGATATTTGGACTGAAACGCTTTCATCATCTCTTCGCCCCGCTTTTTCGCCTGGGCGGCGTACTCATCAAACGTATACTGCTGATGGTATTTCAGTTTTGAATAGTCAAATATGGGGAAGCCGTAGGTCTCTTCATCAAAAAGAATTCCCTTAAGCCCTCCCCCCTTGGCCAATTGGGCCGCGACGGCCGCATTGTGAATGATGGGGGAGAAATCATCGAACCAATCCACATCGGCCGGCGTCGCGTCGAAGCGGAGAAAGTTATCGGTAAAGCGGTGAAAGTGGGTCGCCTTCAGATCGTTCAACGCCGGCTGCAAGGCGGACCAAGGGATCGCCGATTTTCCAAAGTCGGTGGAATGGAATTGGAGCGACTTCCCTTGTGAATCCTTATAGACGGCGTAGATCACCGTGCCGTCAAAGGGCATCCGCTCCATTTCAGCGATATGATCTTTGACGTAGGCGGTGCTGGGGTCGTCCCAGCCGAATTCGATCAGCTTTTTTTCAGCCCCATTGGCTTTAGGTTGAGCGCAGCCGGCCACCAGGTATGACAACCCAACCAGTAAAAGACAGCGACAAATTTTCACTGACACCCTCTTTGTTAAATTTTTCTCAGATACCATACCCGGTATTGGTAATTCGAGAGATTATACCCGCTTTTTAGGGTAAATCGTGCAATTTTAGCCATTCTTTGCGCCGATCATTCGCATTTTACCCCTACTTACGAACTATTTTTATAGTTCAAATGGGCTATTTCCATTATACCGAACCCGGTATAGAATAGATTGTGAATGAATTCACCAAGTAAATCGTGGCTCCCTACGATCGTTGGAATTCGTGTTATTACCCTTCACGGATAGGGTGCAACGCCAATCTTTGAGCATATCGGTGAATTCGACCATTTTTAGATCGAGCTGGTTTTACCCAGCTCAGAGAAAGGACCATTCGCATGAAGCGTATCGGTACGGCTCTCATCGGGATGATGGTGCTTTTGACCGCCAGGGCCGCGCTCGCAACAAACGGGATGAATCTGCTTGCAGATACGGCTCGGGCAGACGGTATGGGCGGCGCCTGCCTGGCCGTGGAATGCGGGGCCGCCTGTATGAATCAGAACCCCGCCTTCATCGGCTTTACCCGCAATCACCAGCAGACCTTCAGCCTTCAAGTACTGGACCCGATTCTGTCACATACCGACAATCTTGGCAATGACACAAACTCCATTCAGCAAATCTTCGTGATGCCATTTTACGGTATGTCCGGCCCGATGCCGGGCAAGCAGTGGGCATGGGGCTTGGGGATATTCACTCAGGGAGGAATGGGCGCCGCCTATAAAAACCTCAAAACCCCCTTTGGCACAACCGACGAAACTTACACCAAAGTCGCCTACATTAAATTGACGCCAAGTCTAGCCTACAAGTTCTCAAACCAACTGGCAATCGGCCTGGCGCTCAATGTCGGTTATTCGCAGGTGGGTTTAAGGGTACTGCCCAACACCTCGAACTTCGTGGCACCCAACAGTCCTATGAACTTCTTTGGAGTGAATATGAATAACGCCACCGCGTTGGGAGCCGGCTATAAAATCGGGCTAGCCTATAAGATGGATCCCAAAACGACGTTGGGATTGGTGTATACCAGCGCCAGTTATCTTGGTTATTCCGGCAACATCACGCTGGATGAATCGGCGATCGGTTTAGGCGATGTTCAGTACAAGGCGAAAATGGACGGCTTTACCTGGCCGCAGGAGGTCGGCATCGGCGTATCGCATCGCCCAAACGCCGACACGTTGTTGGCCGCCGATTTAAAGTGGGTGGATTGGGCCGGCGCAATCCGAACCATCACGATCAACGCCTTCAATCCCAACAATCCCAACGCGCCGCCCACGCTCCAGCTTCCTTTCGTGATGGACTGGAAGGACCAACTGGTATTCAACGCCGGCGGCGAGTGGAATGTGGGCCGAAACTTTTTATTCCGATTGGGCTACAGCTTCGGCGCCAATCCGGTGCCCAGCAATACGGTAACTCCGCTCTTTCCTGCCATCATTGAGCATCATCTCACAACCGGCTTTGGTTTTGAAGCGGGCGATTGGCATTATGATTTCGCGGTGGAACATGCCCTGGGCGCCAGTGAAATCAACACCAATCCGCAAAGCCTATTCGGGGCCGGGTCGGTGGAGCGGCACCAACAGTGGACATTCCAGTTCACCATGAGCCGCTCGATGTAATTTACCCGCCCCCCGCCTGTAACAGTTCAGCTTTATGGGGGTGATTTGCGGCAGTATTGATCCCCCCCCAATCCCAGCCTTCCCCCGCAAGGGGGGAAGGTGTCATTGCGAGCGAAGCGAAGCCATCTCATTCCCCCACCTTGATCCTCCCCCCGCCTGCTCTTGGTTGCGCTGAGCCTTCGGCGACTAGACGGCGGGGGGAGGGGAATTATGTATTGTCTAATCTTTAATAGACGACGTCGGCCCAGGCGCCGGTTTTATGGCTTCGCAGCACCGCCTCAACCAGCGCGATTTCGGCATGGCCATCGGCAAACACGGGATAGTTGGGCTTTTCCGGCTTCCGGCCGCTTTTCACCGCCGTGTATACCGCGCGAACGAACTGCTTTAGGCCGTCCGGGTAACCCTCTGGATGCCCGCCCGGGTAGTTGATGATAGCGCGCGCCTCCGGAGCCAGGATCGAAGGGTCTCTCATCATGATGCGGTTCGGCCCGTCGCGACGGCCCACCCAGAGACGCTCGGGATCTTCCTGGTCATAAGCGAGGGCGCATTTGCTCCCATCAATCTCATAATAGAGCCGGTTTTTCCGTCCCGCCGCGCACTGGTGCACGGTAAATACGCCGCGGGCGCCGTTATCAAAGCGGATGAGCACCGTGCCGTAATCTTCAGTGGTGATGGGGCGTGGCTCATAATCACCCGGATCCAGCTCTTTACCGGCGTAGGTCTCGATCGGCTTCAGCGGCTTCTTCCGCACCGGGATCATCACCGCCAGGTCGGCAAAGACCGAGGTGATCCGGGCGCCGGTGATAAACTGAATAAGGTCGCACCAGTGCGAGCCCACGTCCGCCACGGCGCGGCTCTCGCCGCCGGCATCCGGCTCTACTCGCCAGTTATAATCGGTATCCAGAAAAAGCCAATCCTGGAGATATGAGCCGTGCACGGCGTAAATTTTTCCTACCTCACCCGACCGCACCATGGCCGCCGCCTGTTGGTTTAATGGATAGAATCGGTAATTGAAATCAATCGCGGTAATTCGATCCGCTCGATCGGCCAGCCTGACCAGCTCACTCGATTCCTCCGTGTTCATGCTGAGCGGCTTTTCGCAGATGACGTGCTTGCCGGCGTTCAACGCCTCCTTCACCATGTGGAAGTGCTTGGTGTTCGGTGAGCAGATGTGCACGACTTGGATATCGGGGTCTTTAAGCAGGTCGTGGTAATCTCCGTAAGCGCGTGGAATGGAATGGAGCTTTGCCTTCTCCTTAGCGATCTCATCACCCAGCTCGGCCAGCGCAATCATCTCCACATCGCCCAGCCGCCGCACCGCTTCGACGTGAGCCGGCCCGATGAATCCGGTGCCAATGATCCCTGATTTAATTTGCGCCATCTCAATCTCCCTTAATTCAGATGGGCGATCCGCGAGCAGCCCGAATCGCCGCCTATTTATCGGGGAATTTCATCGTATGCAGGCAAAAAACCTTCTCGCAAGCGGCGCCCGTTATCCGCTGGTGATTACCGCATAACTGTATTGGATCACTCTTGTAACCAATAAATTACAGAGTGCCTATGCAACTATATCCATCCGTTTCCGGGTTAATCCATCGAATGGGTTTAGGAGATTGGAAACGATCCTTGTTTTTGATGATCTTTTTATCCAGGGTGATGATAATTCCATCATAGGCAGCGGCCCCTTGAACCAAATGCCTATCCTTTTCAATGGCTTCTTTTTCGACAACCGTTAATCCAGTGGAATCAATTTTAATTTGGGTTAGGTCGGCTTCCTTCAGTCGAATGACCTTCTTCTTGGCCGTCATTGAACTCAGCCATTTCTTGGAAATGTAACTGGCGTGGTTATTCCATTCGGCTTGTAACGATTGCGTCATAACGACGCGGTGACATACTTCAAGAATCGCCATCAATGTTTCTCGACAGGCCGATGATACCGGATGATTGGTCTCCCCAGCAGCTTTGGCAACTGATGCATCAACTACCAATCGCTGAGAAGACTTCGGCGTCATGCGTAGGCGTGCCTCTTTTCAACGGCATCGAGGTAATCGTTCTCCGCACGCAATTCGATTTCATCGAAATCCACCGGCCAATCGCCGAAAGCGCCGTCTTCATCCAACTCAGTGGATGAGACTTTGGTGTGTCCCTTCTCATCAAGCTGGAACCAATGTAAGAGGACTTTTTCTTGGGGCAGTTCTTTCCCTGCCACCAAGGTTTGAATCTCTTTGAGCAGTAACGCGCTATGGGTTTCTGCTACCACTATCACGCCTCGCTTTCCTGCATTAGCGATGAGGCGCGCCATCTTCCGTTGAGCAAGCGGGTGAAGATGAATTTCGGGCTCCTCCAGGTAGACGATCTGACCAGGTTCCGCCGCGATTAAAGCGACAATAACCGGTAATGATTGCGATACTCCGAAGCCGACATCCGCGATATTGAACAGATGGTCCGCCTCATGAAGACCTACCTGTAGCTCAATCTGCGTATCGTCCACCATCTGAGCTTGAATTTTCGAGATAAGTCCGATCTCTTCTAATGCAGAATTTAGATTATCCGATAGCTCATCTCTATTTTTTTGCCAGTTGACAATGATGCTTGCAACATAATTTTCAAATGTTCCCACCGGGCTATCGGCGTTACTGGAAGTGAAAGGATAAGTTCGATGGGGTTGTCCGCGAAAACCGGGCAAATGGATCATTCGCTTCAACTGCGCATATAAATAAATATACACAGATGGTTGAAATAGTGGTCCATAAAGCAGAGGAGATGGACTAATTCCCTCAGAGGTTTGAGCTGCATAATATAAAAAGCAACGATTGCGATTAATACTCAACTTGTGCTCAGTATTAGTAGTTTTGTATATTTTTCTAAAGGACTCAATTAACTCCATTGACCTTGCAGGTAGTGTATTCATAATTTCATCATGAGACATATCCGGAGTCATACGAGTGACGTTTCCCTTAGCGTCAGATAAAGTCACCGAGGCGACATCAAAGCCCAACCTTTCACCCTGATTAAAGACTTCTTCAACTCGCGTACCGTTGCTCATCTCCATTTTGATGCCGAATTCATTTGCCGAACTCTCTGCACCCGCACGAGTTAAAATTTGATCGGTGCGTGTAAAGCACACGTTCGGTCCATCTAACCGAAAGGCGCTGGGGGGATCATACTGTGCTTCCAAAGTCTGCTTCATTAGCAGCAGCGGCTGCATCATGCTGGACTTCCCCGAGCTGTTCGCGCCGGCCAGCAGCGTCAACGGCCTTAACGCGATTGCCTGCTCATCTCCAATTGACTTGAAGCCGCGGACCGCGATTTTATCAATGGTTACCGGATCTTGTCTCATGAGTTCCTTCTTATCTATAAGCACTGGCCAGGATCAGGAGTAACTCGTCCTACCGGATTCTACTTGTTTATTCAATGGCATGCAACGGAGGCGGCGGCGCGAAGTCGGGATCGGGTTGGGCCAACAGCTCAAGGCCCAGCATGGCGCCCAAATCCTCATCGGAGCGACGCTCTACGAAGTGGGAGAAATCCTCATCCGCATTCCGTTGTTGCCGGTAGCTGCGAAGCAAGTTGGCAATAGCATATTTTACCTTATCGGCCGGCACCTTGCGCTCGATCGGCCTCGCGAAGCGCGCATCGGAACCCAATCGCCCGCCCAAGCAGATGTCGTAGGCCTCAACGCGCTGATCGCCCACTTTCGCCAGGCACCCCTGCAAACCGATGTCGCCGATGTGGTGCTGGCCGCAGGAGTTGGGGCAGCCGTTCAGGTTAATTCGGATATCCTCATCCCAGACCAGCTCCTTTTCCAGAAATTCAATGATTTCCACCAGTCGGAGCTTCGTTTCGGTAATGGCCAGATTGCAGAATTCGCTGCCGGTGCAAGCAACCGCCGCCTTTCGAAAAGGCGATACCTCCCACTCAAAACCGGCTTTCCGGATCGCTGCCTGCGCCTCCTCAAGATCGTCGCCCGCGATGTTCGGAAAGATCAGGTTCTGCTGGTTGGTAGTGCGGAGACTGCCGTCGCCAAACCGCCCGGCGATGTCAGCGGCGGCCAACATCTTCTCGGCGGTCACCCTCCCATTTAGCAAAACCACTCCAACCCAATGGAGACCATGCTGTTTCTGGGACTGGATTCCGAGATGATCGTGGCAACCGTTCGACGCATCATCGGCAAACACGCCGGGCTCCGGCGTCCAGCCCAATCGCTGGACCAGCCGACGCTGAAACTCTTCCGGGCCGATATCGGCGACCAAGAACTTCATCCTGGCCCGATTGCGACGGTCCCGATAGCCATCGTCACGGAATATTTCGGTGATGGCGCGGCAAACGTCCAGAACCTGGTACGGATGAACGATCGTGTCGAGCTTTTGGGAGAAATAGGGCTGGGTGGAGAGGCCGCCGCCAACTCGAACTTGAAACATCACTTCGGATCCGTCGCCGGCGGGTAGCCGAAAGGCGGTGAAGCCCACGTCATTAATTTCCGGCTGAGCGCAGTCGAGGGCACAACCGGAGATCGAGATTTTGTACTTGCGGGGCAAATCGGCAAAATCTTTATTTCCCAAAAAGAAGCGAGTGATTTCTTGAATCAGGGGCCGGCAGTCGTAGATCTCGTGAGGATCAAGACCGGCGACCGGGCAACCGACGACGTTGCGGGTAATATCACCGCATGCCCCTACCGTCGTCAATCCCACCGCATTGAGCTTCGCCAAAACTTCCGGGATGGTCTCGATGGTCAGCCAGTGGTACTGCACATTTTGGCGGGTTGTAAAATCGGCAAAGCCGCGGCAAAAGTCCCGCGCTATCTCACCCATCACCCTCATCTGATTGGCGGTGGCGTCTCCTCCCGGAATTTTGACCCGGAGCATGAAATAGCCATCATCTTTGGGCTTCTGCTGGTAGAGACCATACCAACGGAACCGCTGCAGGTCATCCTCCGGTATCGTGTGAAATCCGGTCTTCGAGTATCGGAGCAGATCCGGCCATACTTCGAGACCGCCCTTTTGCTTTTTAAGCTCTTCAACCTTGTTTGCCATTGTAAACTCTCCAAACGCCCTTTCAAAAAAGGGGTTTAATCGAATGTAAGTGTAAGTTCAATTTCCGAGAATGAGCTCAGTTCTCTGGGCAATTTAAGCAGGAAGCCCTCACTACCTGTCTGCCGCCAGGCAGGCAACTCTTTTTCCCCATGTTGGGAGAGGGCTGGTGAATGAGATTGCTTCGCTTCGCTCGCAAAGACACCTTCCCCCCTTGTGGGGGAAGGCTGGGATGGGGGGGCGATCAATCCTGCCACAAATCACTCCCATAAAACTGAACTCTTACATTTCCGATAACATGTCACTTCCGTTTTTCTATTGACCACGCGCTGCCTCTATCAAAATGCTCGCCACCTCCGGGCGGCTGAATTCGGAGGGGGGCATCTCACCGGCCGCCAGCATCGCCCGGACTTTGGTCCCCGACAAGGAAACGTGGTTCTCGGCGGAATGGGGGCAGGTTTTGCTGGATGCCATGCCGGCGCAGATTCGGCAGTAAAACGTATGCTCAAAGAAGAGCGGCGTAATGCCCAGTGCATGGGGATCGAATTCGCTGAAAATCCGCTGCGCGTCATAGGTGCCGTAATAGGATCCGACGCCGGCATGGTCGCGGCCCACGATAAAATGAGTGCAGCCATAGTTCCGCCGGACGATTGCGTGAAAGATCGCCTCTCTAGGACCGGCGTAGCGCATCGCGGCCGGGTTGACCGAAAGCAGCACGCGGTCGACCGGATAGTAGTTTTTCAACAGCGCCTCGTAGCAGCGCATCCGAACATCGGCGGGGATATCGTCGGATTTGGTCTCCCCTACCAACGGATGCAGCAACAAGCCATCCACAATCTCCAAGGCAACCTTTTGAATGTACTCGTGGGCGCGATGAACCGGGTTTCGCGTCTGGAAGCCGACCACAGTTCGCCATCCTCGCTCGGCGAAAGCGGCACGAGTCTGGGCCGGCGAAAGGTAGTAGTGAGGGAAATCGGCATGTTGCGGAAGCTCCAGCAGATGGATCGGGCCGCCGATGAGCAGATCGCCCTGAGCGTATAACGCGGCCACGCCGGGATGCTTTTCATCGGTGGTGCGGAATACGTTTTGAGCTTCGCTCTGCTTATCGTAGTCAAAGACGTCCTGCACGTCCATCACAGCCAGCAGTGCGCCCGAGTCGTCCGTCAGCGCTACATTTTCACCTTCGGACGGCGCCTTATCGCGCCCGACGGCCAGCGTAATCGGTATGGTCCAGGGCAAACCACTGGTGAGGTGCATATCCTGAACGGTGGAGCGATAGTCAGCTCGGCCCATGTATCCGGTCAATGGACTTGCTGCACCAATTGCAATCAGCTCAAGGTCTGATATCTGCCGCTGATTTAGGGCAATCCTTTTCAGGGTTGATGCGGTTTCCCGCAGATTATTTTTCTGCTCTTCGCTAGCGCGGCGGTCAATCAGCGCGCCCCCGTAAGGGGGGATAGTTTCCGGCATTGAATCGGCTCCTTTGATAGGTGGTGATGTATAATATGACTAAATTGATACATTTAGTAAAGTATGCGCATTATACCACTCGATGGCGCATGGTTGTCAACCCTCGTTATTTGTCTTTATAAGATAACCGCTGGATGATGGCCGTTACAATAGGTAATATTTCCCATTGACCCGGACCGAGAAAGAGGCGGATAGTAGAAATTTTAATGGGGAGCATCTCTATCTACTGGGATTCTAGTGCAGTTATCATGGATTGATCCACTGGAGGGTGCGGAATTGAGAGTCCTTGTCGGTTATTGGCGGTCCCCAAGCACCGGCCGGGTATTCGCATAATCCTACTGAACTGGCGGTCCAGTTGTTCAAGATCGGTGTAATCAGTCTCCATGCCGCCTCCACCTCATCGCCGCGGGCAAAAAGGGATGGATCTCCGGCAATGGCATCCACCAGCAGGCGCTGATAGGCATCCGGTATCGGTTTGCCGAACGTTTCTTGATAGGCAAAATCCATTTCAACCGGCTTGATCAGAATGCCGGGGCCTGGCTCTTTGGCGCTCATCCTTAATGAAACGCCCTCGTTGGGCTGAATCCGGAGGGTCAGCACGTTGGATTCCACGTCAGCGCAGTCCAGGCGGGCGTACAGCACATCGGGGATGTTTTTCAAAACGATGGAGACACCGGTGTACCGCTTCGGCAACCGCTTACCCACCCGGACGTAAAAGGGCACGCCAGCCCACCGCCAGTTATCAATCGAGAGCATCAGGGCGGCGTAGGTCTCGGTGGCCGAATTGGGTCTGACGCCCGGCTCATCGCGGTACCCAACGACCTCCACATCGCCGATCCGGCCGGCCGTATAGCGGGCTCGGGTGGTATATTTCGTGACCTCATGCACCTGAATCGGCCGTATGGAGTGGAGCACCTTCACCTTTTCGTCGCGGATTGCATCGGCCTGCAGGTTGACCGGTGGTTCCATCGCAATCAAGGATAGAATCTGCAAAGCATGGTTTTGGCCCATGTCGCGTAAGATGCCGACTGTGTCGAAATAGGCCGCCCGCCCCTCCATACCCAGAGTCTCAGCGACGGTAATCTGCACGTTGTCAATGTGCTGCTGACTCCACATCAGCTCAAAAAGGCGATTCGCGAATCGGAGGGCCAAGATATTTTGAACCGTCTCCTTTCCAAGGTAGTGGTCAATCCGAAATATCTGCTCCTCGGCGAAGACATTTTTCAGCTCTCGATCCAGCTCTTGAGAAGATGGCAGGTCAAACCCAAACGGTTTTTCGACCACGATTCGCGTCCACGGCCCACCCGGTGATGGGATTTGGGATAGGCCGGCGCCTTTGATGCGGCGAATAACCGGTATGAACAGCTCCGGCGGGGTCGCCAGGTAAAAGAGGCGGTTTCCCTGTAACTGATGGGATTTATCCATTTCAAGCAGTTGCTGATTTAATCGGAGGTAGCCTTCCGGGTCATCCAGTTGAGATTGGAGGTAGAACAGATGTTGTTCAAACGCGCTCCAACCGGTGAGATCGGTCGCTAAATCGGGTGCAAACTCTTGCAACGCCTCATAGAGATCGTTCCGAAACGTATCGTCGGTCTTTGTCTTTCGGGCAAAGGCCAGGATGACCATTTGTTTAGGCAGTTGATTCTGGCGGTACAGACTGAAGAAGGCGGGAATCAGCTTGCGGCGGGTCAAGTCACCGGTCGCGCCGAAAAGCACGATGGCGCACGGAGGCAGATATTGGGAAGGTGGTGTGACGGAATTTTCCGTTTGCGGTGGGTTTTCCAATTTTTCAGCCATATTCATTCTCCTCAGCGTGGATTAACGGCGAAGAAGCCGGATCAACAAAAGGCTGCGATACCGGTGGCGCCCCATCAAGTGGGATATAGAAGCTGGTATAGTAATACCACGGAAAGAGGATCCGAGCGATGCCTCAACGGGGTATAAGCGGCAAATTGTTTGGCCGAGATGGTAATTTATCGCGCTCAATCGGCAGTGAGTTCCAATTGCGAATTCGATGAGTGCCGTTTGGACGCCTGATGGAAGAAGGGGAGGCTTACCATTCCGCTTTATAATGCGAACGCCATTGTGCTGCACCGGATTGATCTCGGCGAAACCGACCGGATCGTGACCCTGTTCACCCGTGAGCACGGCCGGATCTCGGCGGTCGCTAAGGGATCGAGGAGGCCGACCAGCCGGCTCAGCGGCGCAACCGAGCCTTTCACCGTGGCTCGATTATTGATGGCGACCGGAAAATCGCTCGACGTAATCAGTCAATGCGAGGTGCGAGAGACATTTCCAACCCTTCGCGGCGACTTCGAAACGTTAATGTGCGCCACCTACCTTTGTGATTTAACGGCATGCATACTGAGCGAGGAGCGGGCGGCCCAACCGGTGCTTTACGACGAGCTGCTTTCCGCGCTCTATCTCGTTCAACTTCACCCGGAGCGAACCGACCTCATCATGCGCGCCTATGAGATGAAATCGCTGGCTGCGCTGGGTTATGAGCCGGCGCTCGACCGCTGTGCCTTGTGCGGATTAAAGCTAAACGGTCAGGGGACGGATTACTACAGTCCATCGGTGGGCGGCGTGCTTTGCGAAAAGGATCGGTCTCAATCATCGGACCGAATTCGATTGAACGATGAGGTCAAGCAGGCGATCGCCTTGATGCTCTGCACCGAGCTGCATGACTTGCTTTCGCACCCAATTCAGCCTGCGATCATCAGTCAGGTCAAACGCGCATTAACCCCAACCCTGTATGGTCGGCTGGACCGCTTGCCCCGAAGCCGGGAATTTCTCGATTCGCTTCAGATGAAAAGAGAAAAGGGTATCCCAGCAAGCCAACCCCATACCGGCGCTAGAAGCTTTCCGGCCGAATTTTGAATCGTTTACCGAGATGCATGGGGTTGAAATGAGCGCCGAGATTCGGTTGAAGTGATGAGTTTGGCTGATGATATTATTGCTCGCCTATTCGTAAATCGGCTCGCTTCGATTGACTTAAGAGAGGCGATTGGAGTAATATAAGATTGTATTCGTGCAAAATTGCACAAAGTGAGTTGCCGGCTTTGACCGGCGCGCGTGAAGGAGATCACATGGAAGAAAAACAGATATTAATGATACCCGGCCCTACGCCGATCCCCCCGTCTGTCCTTGCTGCGATGGCTCGCCCTATGATCAACCACCGTGGTGCGGAGTTCGCCGAGCTACAGCGCAGATGCACCACCTCACTGAAGCGAATCTTCAACACGGAGGAGGATGTATTTATTTTTCCTTCGTCCGGTACCGGTGGCCTGGAGGCGGCAATCGCCAATGTGGTTTCGCCGGGCGATAAAGTCCTATCGGTGAGCGTGGGGGTTTTCGGTGACCGGTTTGCTAAAATCGCTCAAGCCTTCGGCGCGGACGTGGTGAAGCTCGATTTTGAATGGGGCAAGCCGGCCGACCCCAAAGTGGTGGCTGAGCGGATATCGCAGCCGGACCTGAGCGATTTGAAGATCGTTTTGCTTACCCACAATGAAACCTCAACCGGTGTGCTGAACGATATCAAGGAGTTGGCCGATGTGATTCGTCCTACAAACGCCCTGATTTTGGTGGATGCCATCAGCGGCATGATCGCCTCTCCGCTTCACACCGATGATTGGGGGTTGGATGTCGTGATCTCTGGCTCGCAGAAAGCCTGGATGATACCGCCTGGAATGACCTTCTTATCGGTCAGCCAACGCGCTTGGGAGGTAAACGCCCGGTGCAAAGGGTCACGGTTTTTCTACGATTTTGCTGCAATGAAAAAATCGTATGAAAAAGACCAAACACCTTGGACACCGGCCGTTTCGCTCATTTATGCCCTTTCACAAGCCCTTTCCATTCTCGAGCGGGAAGGCCCGGAAGCGACGTTTGCCCGGCATAAACAACTGGCGGCCGCAACCCGTGCCGCGATGCGCGCCCTGAAATTACCGCTTCTGGCCGACGATTCCTGTGCCAGCCAATCGGTTACCGCCGTTTGCGCTCCAGAGGGGATTGCGCCGAAGGACCTGCGGAAGGTGGCGCGGGATCAGTTCGGGGTGGTGCTGGCGGGCGGCCAGCAGAATCTGGAGCCGATCATCTTTCGAATCGGGCATCTAGGCTGGGTGGATAAGATGGACATAATCGCGGCCGTTTCGGCGGTGGAGATGTCGCTGGCGGTGATGGACAGGCCAGTGGAACTGGGCGCTGGTGTAGCGGCCGCCCAGAAGGTCTTCCTGGACTAGAGTTTCAATTCACCACGATCTACAACCGCCGGTCTTCCCCGTAGTTGCGATGGGGAATGCCCGGCGGTTCCTTTTCGGCGGTCAAGACAGCCGCCGATAAAATGCGTTATAATTTGTCATCTCAACAAACCCACATTACAACTTGTGGCGACGGCGCCGGTGAGCGGTCATAGGCGGTTGCCGGAGAGCATTTTGTATCATAATTCAGTCGAATATAACCATTAAGCTCGATACGTTCTGGCTTTAACAAGATTTGAACGGGGAAAGGACGAGAGGAATGCCCAAGGTTTTGGTAAGCGATCCGATTGCAAAAGAGGGGATTGAACTGCTCAAAAAGTGCGCGGAGGTGGATGTGAAGACCGGCCTGCCGGCCGATGAGCTTCGGGCGATTATCGGCCATTATGATGCGCTGGCGGTCCGGAGTGAAACGAAGGTCACCGCCGATATCTTGGAGGCGGCAACCCGATTGCGAATCATCGGTCGGGCAGGGGTGGGGGTGGACAACATTGATGTTCCCAAAGCGACCGAAAAGGGCATCGTGGTGGTCAACTCGCCGGAGGGAAACACCATCGCCGCCGCCGAGCTGACGGTCGCGATGTTGCTCTCGCTCGCCCGCAAAATCCCGCACGCCGACCGCAGCATCCGGGAAGGTAAATGGGACCGGAAGAGTTTTGTCGGGAGCGAAGTTTATGACAAGACGCTGGGAATTATCGGGTTGGGTAAGATCGGCCGTGAGGTCGCAAAACGGGCAAAATCGTTTGAGATGAAGGTGATCGCTTATGATCCCTTCGCCAACCACGAGCAGGCCAGCATGCTGGGGGTTGAATTGGTTGTGCTGGAGGAGTTGTATCGGGTCAGTGATTTCATCACATTGCATGTGCCATTCAACAGTGAAACGCGCAATATGATCGGGGCGCCTCAACTTGCGATGATGAAAGATGGAGTGAGAATCATTAACTGCGCGCGGGGCGGGGTCGTGGATGAAGCGGCGTTGGTCGAAGCGATTAAAGCGGGCAAGGTCGCCGGCGCCGCCTTCGATGTCTATTCGAAGGAGCCGATTGCGCCCGACAATCCGCTTCGCGGTCTCGATGCCGTCATCACAACGCCGCATCTGGGCGCATCCACCACTGAGGCGCAGATCAACGTGGCGATTGATATCGCGGAACAGATTGCTGATGTGCTGCAGGGAAGGCAACCTCGAAGCGCGGTCAATATGCCCGCATTGAGCTCGGAGGTGATGGCTGAAGCGGCACCGTATCTGGAATTGGGCACCAAGATCGGCAGTTTGCATACGCAGCTTGCCCGACAACTGGACGGTAGCGGTACCCCAATTCAAGAAATGGAGATACTCTATCAGGGGCACTTCGGTGAGATGCCGCTGGCACCCATCACCCGCGCAGTGCTGCAAGGCTTGCTGACGCCCATGCTTTCCGATCCGGTCAATTTAGTAAACGCTCCGACACTGGCGGCTGCACGCGGCATCCGAGTCACCAATGATCCGGGCGCCACCG